>JBKQKT010000322.1:0-6905 GCA_052147365.1 Candidatus Korobacteraceae bacterium
GCCGCGGACAACCCCGCGCAGGCGAGCGCCGCGATCGACGGCGACAGCACCACCGGGTGGAATTCGCAGTTCTACATCGGCAACCCGGCCTTCGGAAACCTGAAGAAGGCCGGGTTCTTATGAACGGCGAACAGGCTGTCCACCAGCCCGGCATCGGTGACCGAGCCTTCGACCAAGGTCGCAGCCGGATTGACGTTCTCGCGGAATCCACCGGAGAGATCGTCGAGCACCAGGACTTCATGCCCCATGGCGAGCAGGGAGTCCACGACGTGGCTGCCGATGAAGCCGGCACCTCCGGTTACGAGCGAAGTAAGGCCTCGCAGCCCTGGCGATAACGGCTTCCGCTCTGTCTTTTCCGGATTCACTAGGAATGTACCCTGATTCCGAGATTACGAGTCACTGGGGCGTTGAGACGCCACTCGCCGTTGCCTTCACTGCTTTTCTGTCGCCATTGACGGGGACATTGTCAGTCCCCGTTAGCCGCGAGGCGCCCGGCACCAATGACGGTTCCGCATAGGCCGGACGTCGCGGTTCCACCTCAGCTACGATGGCTGGCTTTTCCTGTTTCTCCTCGTGATACTCGGCTTCGGTATTGATGGCCCAAAGGTCGTGGTTTGCCCCCATGATATTTCGCGCCGCGCACATAGCCGTCATCATGGAGTGGTCCTGGTTGTTGTACTTGTGCATTCCATTGCGGCCCACGAGCTGCAAGTTCGGCAGCGTGGTTTCCAGGTAGCGGCGGATGATCGCCACCTGCCGCGCCCAATCGTTGGCATACATTGGGTAAGCCTTCGGCATACGCACGACTGCGCCGTCTTCGATCTCGTCCGGCTTTGCCAGGCCCAGCTCCGCGATTTCCCGCTTGGCCATCTCGATCAACTTTTCATCCGGGCTCGACCACAGGTCATCATTCTCGAAGACGAAATACTCCATTCCAAGGCAGGTCTTGCTGGGGTCAGGCACCATGTGCGGAGACCAGTTCTTGAAATTCTGGATTCTTCCCACGCGCACGCCCGGCTCATGAATGTAAATCCAATTGTCCGGTATTACGTCCTTGCGATTGACGATTAAGCTGACGATAAGAAAATCACGATAGCGCAGCCGGTTGGCGGCCTTACGGACCTCCTCGGGAGCTGGGGGATCGATAGCATTGACAAGTTCGCGTATCGGCATCGAGCTGATGAAGTCCGTGCCTTCGAATCGTTCGCTGCCATGGGGGCCCCGGGTCTCCAGGCAGGTCACGCGGCCCCCACTGTGCATGATGCGAGCCACCTGTCTTTGCATCAGGACCGGATATCCCTTCTGCTGAAGGTGATCGGTCATCATCTCCCACATTTGTCCCGGCCCGCGCTCCGGATAATGGAAGCTGTTGATAAGCGTCTTGACCGAGGTCTTCTGTTGTTTGAAGAGAGCATTGCGAATCGCCGTGGTCAGCGACAGGCCCTGAATTCGTTGCGCCGCCCATTCCGCACGAATCTGCGTGCAGGGAACCCCCCAAACCTTTTCCGTGTAGGTCTTGAAGAAAATCTCGTAAAGGCGCTTGCCAAACCGGTTACTGACCCACTGCTCCAGGTTCTGCTCGTTGTGGTAATAGACCAGCCGTGATTGCAGATAGCTCAATACAATGCGAACGGTTTCAATTGGACCCAGGCCAAAGAGCGCATTCTTGGCCCGCAACGGGTAGTAAAAGAACTTCTTGCGGTAGAAGATCCGGGAGAGACGCGGTCGCGCCAGGAATTTGTCAGCCAGGATCTCATTCCACACCTGATTGACTTCGTCCCACTTGGTGAAGAAACGATGCCCGCCGATGTCAAACAAATATCCCTTGTAGTTCACCGTACGCGAGATGCCGCCGACGGTGTTATCGGCCTCCAGAACCACCGCCGGAACATGGTGCTTCGACAGTTCATAGGCCGCCGTCAGCCCGGCGGGGCCGGCGCCGATGATCACAACCTTACGTTGCTCCGGAGCGACGAGTGGCATTGGAGACAGCCGTAGTCTATTCGAGTGGCAGAGCTATCCGTTGATGATAGCAACGCTGAGGCGACATAGGGAAGGGGATTATTGCGAACATTCAATCAAATCCTGGCGTAGATCCCCTCCGGCTGGTTCCGAATTCGCCGGATGAAACGCCTGCCTGCCACATAGCTCAGGAAACGCGCAGTGAATAGGCTTCGGAACCACGCGGGACGGCGCAGATAATGAGCGTCAACGCGAGGAAGGGCAAAGGGGTCGGCATCCGGTTGAACCGCTCCTGCTCCGGTTGAGCACGCGCCGCGGTAGTGCTCCTGCACGACGGCGCGGACTGCTGGACTCCATCGTCCGAACGGGTAGGCGAAGAAATCGACCGGCTGGCCGGTGCGTTGCCGCAGCTCGGCCTTGCTGTCAGTGATTTCCCGTTTTGCCTTTTGCGGCGGCAGGTCAGGCAGCACCGGATGACTCATGCTGTGCGCGCCGAACTCGAATCCCTGCTGCGCAAGCTCAACTACCTGCGGCCAATCGAGCAGGGGGCCCTTCATGATACCTGCGGTCTCCTCGCCGGGCCCGTCGCTGGTTTTGCCGCAAAGTCCGCCCAGGACGAAAAGCGTGGCCGGCAATTTCAACTTTCGGAGAACAGGCGCCACCGAGCTGTAAAAGTCCGCAAAACCGTCATCGAAGGTAAGCACCACGGTTCGTTCGGGCAGCGGTTTATGCTTAGTCAACGCGCTGACCACCTCGGTCAATGACGTCACCTGCACGTTGATATGCAGCCACTCCATCTGCTCGACGAACAGGCTCGGAGCGATCTGGAGCGGCGAGTCTCCTTCCGAGATCGAGTGGTAAGTCAGAATGACCGGAAACCGCGCGGCATTCATAGCTGTTTGAAATGGCTTAGTCGAGGCGGCGAGACCGTGGCTGGCAAATCATCAAGTGGTTGGAGATGCTGCCCGGCACCGGTGGTTCGTGGCCGGCAATTACCGGCCTGCTTTCGATGGTCCGGTGGCGGCCTTGACTGAGTCCGCCTTAGCCTTTGCCTCGCGCTCTTTGATGTGGCGGCGCTCATTGATGTGGTCCACGACCTCATGCGCTACATGTTTTGGTGCATCCGCGATCACTGAATTGATCGCATTCTTCAGGGCAGCCCAGATGGGTTGGAGCATTTGCACCTCAGGGAATCGGTTTCGATAGATTGTAGCTTATTACGCCTTCGCGATTTTGTTATAAACCGCGCCCAGCACCACGCCAACGATAAGGCCAACGGCGAACATGTAGAAGAATCCGACAAAACTTCCGAAGAAGGTGACGCGGTAACCGGGGAAAAAATTGCACAACAGACCCAGGTGCCTCCCGACGTGCCGTCCGCCCTTCAGCACCAGGATATTGGTCAGCAGGAAGAGCCCCGTTCCGAACAGGATACCCAGCACCACCCCCAGCAGCTTCTCATTCAAGAGAATGACCGCGTGTTCGATCTGGTCTTCTTCCGCTTCCATGAGTTCTCCCTACAGATGGTCCAACAAATCGGAGTACTGGTCCATTTCCGCGCGTGAGCGGATCACCGTCAACCAGAGCCATATTGCCGCATTGCGGATAAGCGCAAAGCCGTACCCCAGCACAAAGCCCACGCCGAGTCCCCAAAGCAGTGCGACGAAAACGCCGCGCCAGGAGACTGAATAGCCCCAAAAGAACTGTGCCAACAAACCAAAGCTGAGGAAGTCGTTTCCCTTGATGACCGGTACCATCGTCGCCACAGCCAACAGTCCACCCATCACCACACCGCACGCAACGCCCATAGCGGTGCGATGAAGCGGAGCGAAAGCCCGCAGCAGCGATAGCTCAGCCGGATCCCCCTTCGCGGCCAGCGAGTCGAGGCCTCCTGATACGATTTGTCTCTCCACGCCCATGGTCTTCTGTTAAATGGCTATAGCATTAGCGACTGCGACATCGAATTCGCGGACTCCAGCTGGGCGCTAGGCACCGGCGCAGGCGGAAATTGTAGCGACTGCCGCACCGGCTGTTCCCAGGGGACGTGTCCCAGTTTACGACGAGCAGTCTCGCCGAGCACGCGAAAATAGGCCTCCATGTGTACCTCTTCGGTCCAGTGTTCCGTATAAGCCTTGAAGCCACGATCTCCCATTTGCCGGCGAAGCGCCCCATCAGTGCGCAGTTGCTCCATCGCCGCCAGCAGTTCTTCCGGACTGCGATAGAGAATGCCACCCTGGCTTTGTTCGACCACTTCGGTCAGCGCTCCCAGGTCATGAGCAATCACCGGAGTGCGTTGCAGATAGGCCTCCAGGATGATGATTCCCAAGACTTCGTATCCAGCGGAAGGCACCAGGACTGCAAGGGCATGGCGATAAAGATCCCGCAGCCGCTCCTGCGGCAGCGCGCCCAGGAAGCACACATTGGCCATGCCCTCCGCCTGTCGCCGCAGCGCAGTCTCCAGCGTTCCAGTGCCTGCAATCAGCAAGTCAGCATGCGGATAGTTGCAGAAGACCGGGAGCAGCGTCTCCACGCCCTTGATCTTCTCCAGCCGCCCGACATACAGGAAATACGGGCGAGGATGAGGCGACGGCGAGTTTTCAATCGCGCCCTTGTCATCCGGGGGCACAAAGTGCGGAATCACCGTCATCGGGAATTTAAATCCGCGTTCATGGTGCATTCGGTCAGTGAAGAGACTCGGCGAGATGAAAGCATCGACCGAGGCCTCGCACTTCTCCAGCAAGTCGCTGTATCGCCACAGTTGAGGCGGACGCCTGAACTTCAGGCTGCAGCTTAGGCACTCCGGCTTGTCACAGACCCGCTCGTTGTTTTTCCAGAGCACGTGCATTGGGCAGACCAGCCAGTGTTCGTGCGCGGTATAAAGTTTAACGTAATCGCGATAGTCGGGCTCCAGTTGCAGAACATGGGGACCGAACAGGGAAATATTGTGATAGTGAATGACGTCAAACTTCTTGCCGTAGAACACTCTGAGGATGTCGTCGGTTTTCGGCCAAGTCAGGCCCGTCTGCTGGGCCACGAGCGGCGACAGGCGCCCCATGCGGCTGCGCAAGCTGTGCACCGTCACGTTGGGATGATTGACGAATGGCTGCTCGGGTTCGTTCGGTGCAAGCGTCCGGTAGCTGTCAACGCAATGGATGACGTCCACCTCGTGCCCGCGGCGCGCCAGCGCGTCCGTTAATCGCGAGACGAATATCGCGTCGCCGCCGAAACTGTACGGCGGGTAAAAAATCGATAAAAAGCAAAATCTAAGCGGACGCGCCATTGCGCTCCACCTCACTGAAAACTGATAGTAGCTGATGCGCGGAATTTCTCCACGACAGCCGGCTGGCCGCAGCCAGCGCCGTTTCGCTCATGTGCCGGCGCAACGATGCATCGGTCAGCACGCGCTCCGTCGCCTGTACCCAGCCTGCGCGATCGTTCGGACTGATTGCCAGCGCGCCCCCACCCAACAGTTCCGGAATCGGGCTTTCCGTGGTCGCCAGAACCGGCGTGCCGCACGCCGCTGCCTCTACCGCGGGCAAGCCGAAGCCTTCGGCGAAAGAGGGCAGCAGGAGCGCGTGGGAGCGGCTCAGCAGCACGATCAAGTCCTCATCTTCCAGACGGCCGGTGAACAATACATTTCCTTCCAAGCCGTCGCGGCGCACCCGGTTGGCGAGTTCGCCATAACAAGAATAGAAGGAATCGCCTGTATAGTCGCCTACCAGCAGCAATCGCAGATCGCGAAATCCATCGCGGCTGACAAGCTCGCGCACAACGTCCAGCAGCAGGAACAGATTCTTGTGCGGGCTGAAGCCCCCCACGTAAATCAGGCACCTCGCCTCAAGCGGAATGCCCCACTTTGCGCAGGCTGCGCTTGAGGAAGGCCATTCTGATGGCCGAAAGATTGGATCGGCAGCCTCACTGACCACGCGAAGCCGGGCTGGCGCGATCCGGAGCTTTTCCACCAGTTGCCGGCGTGAAAACTCAGAGACAGTAATCAGTAGTCGCGCCTGACGAATGCCGGACCTGATCTTGGCGCGATAGAAAAACTTGGAGCGCAGGGTAGGAAACACCAGATCTGGAAACATCTCCGCGATTGCATCGTGAACAGTCACGAGTCGAGGGGCGCCGATGTAAAACGGAACATAGGTGTAATCCGTGGGAAAGTACACCAGATCGACTCGTGATCGGCGGATCGCGCTGGCGACAGCCCACATGTCGGTCACCGACCGCCGGCTGTCAGCCCCTGCCGCCTTAACGGCGGGCGCGCTCGTAGCCACCCGGCAAACCTCCACTCCCGGCGGCAATGGAAATTCGTCACTCTCAGAATCAACGAACAGCGCGTATTGGTTGCGCTGGTCAAGTTCCAGCACGGCGGTCATCAATGCCCGCGTGTAGCGCCCGTAGCCTCGCCGGTTCGCCCATGAAGTTGCATCAACGCCAATCTTCATTACTCAGGCGCTCCGCGCGCTCGCCTTACGCGAGGACGAGGGCGGCAGGTGAAGAAGATGCATTGCGAGACAGAGCAGGAAGGTAACTCCGCTGTACAGGTAGTAAGCCCAATGGGCCAAGGCGGCCCGGACGGCAAACCACAATCCCCGCTTGCGCAGAAAAAATTCGTACACCTTTCGGTTGAGGAAGACCAGCAGCAGAGCGATGAACGCCAGCCCTGCGAATAGAATCGCCGGCCGCACCCGCATAAGCCCGCCGAGGCTAAAAGGCAGCAGAAGGCAGCCGAGAGCCAGCAGCCCGGCCAGCAGGGAACTGCCCCGTGAGGCATAGGTCAGGTTCAAGTCCCGTGGGATCTGGCGCGAGTTCAAGATCAACCGTGTCCACGGAATCGCGCGGTAGAGAATGTCAGCCCGCAAGAGGTTTCGCACCGTCCATTGCTTCAAGTGTTTCACCTCGATGCGCTTATCGAGCCTGATACGGCGCCCGCTTTGCGT
>JBKQKT010000323.1:0-6737 GCA_052147365.1 Candidatus Korobacteraceae bacterium
TGCGCACCACAGGAGTCTTTTGCCGGCCGTCCTGCCCAAGCCGGCGTCCATGCCGCGATTCGGTGGAATTCTTTGCCGGGCCGAGCGAGGCAGAGCGCGCCGGTTATCGCGCGTGCCTGCGCTGCAAGCCAACACAGATTTCTGACCAGGCGCAGTATGTGCTGCGGGCGCGGCACCTGCTCGACAACGCCGAAGGCGTGGTCACGCTGGCACAACTCAGCAAGCGAGTCGGTCTCAGCCCGTTTCACTTGCAGCGGCTGTTCAAGCGCGCAACCGGTCTCAGCCCGCGGGAATATCAGTCCGCTCGCCGCATGCAACACATCAAAGCCGGACTGCGCAAAGGAGAAGATGTGACTACCGCACTGTACGACGCGGGCTTCGGCTCGCCCAGCCGTCTTTACGAAAAAGCGAATCAGCAGCTCGGCATGACTCCGGGCACGTATCGCCGCGGAGGCGCGGGCGCGACCATCACATTCGGTATTGCGCCCACCGCGCTCGGCCGCATGCTGGTCGCGGCGACGGAACGAGGGCTGTGTGCCGTGCGCTTCGGCGAGAGCGCGACGCAGCTGGAGCGCGATTTGCGCGAGGAGTTTCATGCCGCCGAGTTGCGCCGCGACGATGCGGCCATGGGGCGTTATATCGAACCGCTGCTGGCCAGCCTGCATGGTGAGAAGACCACGATTGACCTGCCGCTCGACATTCGGGCGACAGCGTTTCAAAGGAAGGTCTGGGAGACTTTGCGCCAGATCCCGCGTGGCGAAACGCGCAGCTATACCGACGTCGCACGCGAGATCGGCGATCCGAAGGCAGTCCGTGCGGTTGCCCGGGCCTGTGCGTCCAATCCCGTCGCGATCGCGGTGCCGTGTCATCGCGTGGTGCGCAGCGACGGGGATCTCGCGGGATATCGCTGGGGAATCGAGCGCAAGAGGAGGCTGCTGGAAGCAGAGCGCGCGCGCTAGCGATTCCCGTTCTGAAACTCGCGTCAATCATCCGTTTCCCATCTCCCCGCCGCTCATTTATACTCGCCTGTTTGCCCACACAAGTTCATCGCATCGTGTGCCGGAAGGAGTGCTGCGTGAAGATCCTGGTCTGCATGAAGCAGGTCCCGCAGAAGGACGCGCCGCTCAAGCTGAATGAGAGCGGCACGTGGATCCGCGAAGACGTTTCCTACGAGGTGAATGAGCCTGACGCCTACGCTTTGGAAGAGGCGCTGCGCCAGAAGGAAAAGCACGGCGGCGAGGTGGTGGTCATCACCAGCGGCCCGGCACGCGCGCAGCAAGTGTTGCGCGAAGCACTGGCCAAAGGCGCCGATCGGGCCATCCATCTCGAAGGCGATGGTTTCGTCGCCCTCGATGCCTTCAGCACGGCGAAGGCATTCGCCGCGGCCATGAAGGACGAGAACTTAGATCTCGTCTTCACCGGACTGCAATCGGACGACTACGGCTTCGCCCAGACCGGAGTGATCCTGGCCGAGCTGCTGGGCTGGCCGCACGCCACCATCATCATGCAGATCGAGAAGAGCGACGGCGGAATCCGGGTGAAGCGCGAACTCGAGGCCGGTTTTTTCCAGTTCGTGAACATGCCGCTGCCTGCGGTACTCACCATCCAGTCCGGCATTAACAAGCTGCGTTATGCGACCCTCATCGGCATCAAGCAGGCCAAGAACAAGCCGCTGAAGAAGGTGAGCTTCGACGAGGTGAAGTCATCCCTCGGCGAAAACCTGCAGAAGATTGAGAAGCTTTACATCCCGCAGAAAACGAAGAAGACAGAGGTGCTGGAAGGACCTCCGGCAGAGATTGCGAAGAAGCTGGTGGACAAGTTGCGCAATGAAATGCGCGTGATTTAGGGACCTAGAGTTTTGCGTAAGTGGCACGTCGGGTGCTGGAGTCGGCTATGCCAACGCCGGAAGAAAAACGCGAGATCGGCTCAGCCATTATGGTCATCGGCTGGGTGATGGTGCTGTTTGCATTCCTTGTAATGTTCTATCAGCCGGCAGCCATGAAGCTGGGCGAATCGCGCTTCCAGATCATCGCAGGAGCCCTGGTCATCATTGGCCTGGTGATGAACGTAATTGGCGCTCGCATACGGGCGCAAGACCGCTAAACGACGCAGTGCAACCGAAAATCGACCGCGGACTGACACGGAGAAACGTGATCGGAATTTGATTTTTCACAAGAGATCCGTCTTCATCCGTGTAAATCCGTGGTTAAGAGAAGGCCACGATATCGCTCGGGCCGGAACAAGAACAGGTCCTTAATGGCAGACACAATCCTGGTTGTAGTAGAGCAACGTGAAGGCAAGCTGAACCGCGTTTCCTGGGAGACGCTGACCGGCGCGCAGGCCATCGCCGCCGATACTGGCTGGGCGCTGGAAGCCGCCGTCGCCGGTAGCGGTGTCGGCGAGATCGCGAAGGAAATCGCGGGCAAGAAGGTCTCGAAGGTTTACGATCTGGAGTCCGCGAAGCTGGAACCCTACACGCCCGATGGCTTCGTGGCCGCGCTCAAACCGTTCCTTCAGCAAGAACAGCCGCGACTGGTCCTGATGCCGCATACCTACCAGGTGCGCGACTTTGCCCCCAAGCTGGCTGCCGGATTGGACCGCGGGCTCATCAGCGATGCCATTGGCTACAAGTACGAAGGCGGCAAGCTGCTGTTCATCCGGCAGATGTTTCAGGGCAAGTTCGCGGCGGACGTCTCATTTACAGGCGATCCGCCGTACTTTGCGACCTTCCAGAACGGCGCCTTCCGTGGCGATCAGGTCGAGGAGGGCAACGCCGCTGCGCCAGTCGAAACGGTCAACCTCGATGTAGAGGACAGTGCGGTGCGCAATAAGCCCGAGGCACCGTTTAAGGAGGCCAAGCAGGCGGTTGATCTCACCCAAGCTGAGATCATCGTTGCCGTTGGGCGCGGCATCAAGGAAGAGAAGAATATTGACCTTGCGAAACAGCTTGCCAGCGCACTGGGCGGTGAGATTGCGGCCTCGCGCCCCATCTGCGACTCGGGCTGGCTGCCCATGGATCGGCAGGTAGGTTCGTCCGGGCAGACCGTTGCGCCAAAATTGTATTTGGCGCTCGGTATCAGCGGCGCCATTCAGCACGTTGTCGGCATGAAGGGCGCGCGCACCATCATCGCAGTGAACAAAGACGCAGAGGCGCCGATCTTCGAGATCGCCGACGTTGCCGTCGTTGGCAATCTGTTCGACATTGTGCCGCCGCTCATCGAAGAAGTGAAGAAAGCGAAGGGCGCTTAACAGAAATTGGATTTGCAAGTTCTGCCCGATCTGCCAGGGGGCGCATGAACGTGCGCCCTTCTTTTTGCGTATAAGAAATTCCCAGTTGAAGTGCGACAATGTTACATATAGAAAAAATGGACTCCCAGGTGCGATTGAATGATCGTCTTTCGTAAGCCGCTTCCCGCGATTGAACGCCCGGTGATGGAGGCGGACGTCGTCATTGTCGGCGGAGGGCCAGCTGGCATGGCGTGCGCTTTGCGCCTTTCACAGCTCATTGACGAACATAATGCGAAGCACCCTGAAGCTCCCCTCACAAAAGACAACATCTACGTTCTGGAAAAGGCGCGGGAGGCCGGCGCTCATTGCCTTTCGGGTGCTCTGCTTGATCCCCGCTCCATGCGCGAGCTGTTGCCTGGTTTCGAAAAAGAGGCTCCGATTGAGGCCGCGGTCACCCGGGAAGCCGTTTATTACCTCACGCGGACCGGCAAGTTCAAACTCCCCATTACGCCTCCGCCCATGCGCGATCATGGCAACTATGTAATATCGATCAACCGGTTTGTGAAGTGGCTGGCAGGCAAGGTAGAAGAAGCCGGAATCACCCTCTTCATCGGTTTCGCCGGCTCGGAGCTGCTGTTTGAGACGGGACGCGTCATAGGCGTACGCACCGACGACAAGGGCGTGGATAAGAACGGCGAGCAGAAATCCAACTTTGAGCCGGGCTACGACCTGAAAGCTAAAGTTGTGATTCTCGCCGAAGGCACACGCGGTTCCCTGACCAAGCAACTTATCGACCGCTTCCAACTCGACCGCGAACGCAATCCGCAGACCTACGGCGTCGGCGTGAAGGAACTCTGGGAGCTGCCGCCCGGCCGGGTAGCTCCGGGGGAAGTCATCTACACCATGGGCTATCCACTAACTCTTAACGAGTATGGTGGGGCATGGATTTACGGCTCCAAGGACAACACCGTATCTCTGGGCTTTGTCACCGGACTCGACTATCGTGACCCGCGTCTCGATCCGCAGCACGTGTTGCAGGAATTCAAGAAGCATCCCTTCGTCGCCAAGCTGCTCGAGGGCGGGAAGATGGTCCGCTACGGCGCCAAGTCGCTTCCCTATGGCGGTTGGTGGTGCATTCCGCCGCTCGCGGGGGACGGCTGGATGGTGCTTGGTGACTCGGCGGGCTTCCTGAACTCGCAACGGCTGAAAGGCATACATCTCGCGATCAAGAGCGGAATGCTGGCGGCCGAGACCGCCTTCGACGGCATGGTGAAGAATGATTTCTCGCTGGAGTTGCTGGAGGGCTTCCAGGACCGCGTCGACAAGAGCTGGATCAAGACCGAGCTATGGCCGGTGCGCAACTTCCATCAGGGCTTCGAGCATGGGTTCCTGTCGGGCATGTTCCACGCCGGCATCCAGCAGTTTACTGGCGGATACGGCATCCGTGGGCACTATGCTAACGAAGCCGGGCATCGGCGCATGCAGCCGCTGAGTCGTCTTCCAGCAGATGGCGGGCCTGAGTCACATATCATCGGCCCCGCAAAAGGCGATGGCAAGCTGACTTTCGACAAGCTCACCGACGTGTACCACTCGGGCACCAAGCACGAGGAAGATCAGCCGGCGCATCTCGTCATACACGACACGGACATCTGCAACGAGCGCTGCGTGAAGGAATTCGGAAATCCGTGCAAGAACTTCTGCCCCGCCAGCGTCTACGAGATGGTCGAGGCTTCCGATACGCCGAGCGGCCTGCAAATTCACCTGAACCCGTCGAACTGCGTGCACTGCAAAACCTGCGACATCATGGATCCTTACGAGATCATCACCTGGGTGCCGCCAGAAGGCGGGGGCGGGCCGAATTACGAGGGCATGTAAGGAAGGCGGCGAGCGTGTTCCTCACTACTCGACTACTCCACCAACGATAGTTTGCATTACTTCGCCATCCGGAGAGAATACAGCGATGTCGCCATCGGCGCCTGCCTGCAACACACCTTTTCGATGTGCGATGCCCAGCACGCGCGCCGGATTTAGCGTGGCCATGCGCAGGCTGTCCTGAAAACTGAGCTGTGCGAACTTCATCGTATTCTGAATGGCGCGGTCGAGTGTGAGCACGCTGCCGGCAAGCTTGCCGAACGACTCGCAGCGCCCACCGCGCACCTGCACTTCAAACAAGCCGAGGCGATAGCTACCGTCCGGCATACCGGTGGCGCTGATACCGTCGGTGATGAGTACCGCGGCGTCGATACCTTTGGCACGCATGAACAAGTCGACGACGGCCGGTTGCACGTGCAGTCCGTCCACAATGATGTCGGCGGTCACTGTGCGATCGGTGAGAACCACTCCCAGCAATCCCGGATCGCGGTGATCGAACCGGCGCATGGCGTTAAAGCTGTGGGTGGCGTGGCGCGCTCCAGCCTGGATGCCTGCCAGTGCCTGTGCCAGTGTTGCATTGGAGTGCCCGATGCACACGCACACGCCACGGCGCGAGGCATCGCTGATGAGATCCATTGCGCCTTCCAGTTCCGGCGCAATCGTCAACATGCGGACGTGACCTGCGGCCGCATCGTACATCTGGTTGAACATCCCTACCGATGGGGGCTGCAAGTAAAGCGACGAATGAACCCCACGCCGCGCATGGCTCAGAAAGGGGCCTTCCAGATGGACGCCCAGAGGAAGCGCCCGCGTCGAACCCGAGTGACCGGTGCTCTCCGTGCGTTGCACACCCTTTCCCAAGCATTCAAGCGCCACGAGCGTCTGTTCGAGCGGCGCCGTGACGGTGGTTGGGCAGTAGCTGGTAACGCCGTGCTGCGCCATCATCTGCTCGATGGCCGCCAGGCCCTCATCAGAACCCTCCATCACGTCGTGGCCTGCCCCGCCGTGGATGTGGATGTCGATCAGCCCCGGGGCGAGGATCGCGTCGCCGAAGTCCACAACTCGCCCTTTGAGGGGAACGTTTACCGTTGCGCGCGGCCCGACGGCCACGATGATCCCATCCTCGATCAACAGCGCGGCATCTTCAATCCGCTCCAACGGAGTGAGCAATTGCCGTGCTAGAAGGACGGTTGTCATCTTGTTTCATTGATGAATTTCGTTATCAAGCAAGGCTATACTATCGGGGTAAAGGTTAGGTATGACGAGCCTCACAACCGTTCCGGTAGAAGCATACTTACGCGCGACGTATGAGCCCGATGCCGATTATGTCGATGGCGAGATTCAGGAGCGATTTGGCGAATACGATCACGCAAGCTGGCAGGCGGCTCTGCTTGAATACCTCACGAAATACAAACACGATTGGAACATACGTGTGCTAGCAGAGTTGCGGGTGCAAGTAGCTGCGACTCGTTTCCGAGTTCCAGATGTCACCGTCTTGGACCGCGATCGTCCCATCGAACAGGTCATCACGCAGCCTCCGCTGGCGGTCTTCGAGATTCTCTCGCCGGAAGACACCATGGCCCGCATATTAGAGAAATTGCGTGATTACGAAAGTATGGGTATTGCCGGTATTTTTC
>JBKQKT010000324.1:0-3908 GCA_052147365.1 Candidatus Korobacteraceae bacterium
GCTCACCGCCGTGACGTCCGGCGCCGGGGCCAAGGTCGAAGACATAGTCGGCGCGCCGAATAGTTTCCTCATCATGATCGACGACGAGCACGGTATTGCCCAGGTCGCGCAGGTTTTCGAGCGCGGCTAGAAGGCGTCCGTTGACGCGGTGGTGCAGGCCGATGGAAGGTTCATCAAGAACGTAGAGAACGCCGCGTAGTTTGGAACCGATTTGCGTGGCGAGGCGGATGCGCTGGCCTTCTCCACCGGAGAGTGTGGCGGCAGAGCGGCCGAGTGACAGATAGCCTAGTCCGACGTTGTGCAGGAACTCCAGGCGTTCCGTGATTTCGTGCGCGATGCGTCCGGCGATGGTTTGTTCCCTGCCGGTCAGTTTGATGCTGCGCGCAGTTTCGAGAGCGCGCGCGATCGGGAGGCTCGTGAAATCGGCAATGGACATGCCATTCACTTTTACCGCGAGGCTTTCCGGACGCAGACGCTTGCCGTGGCACACCGAACATACGGTAGCGGACATGAAATCGAGCAAGTATTCGCGATAGGTATCGGAGGTCGAGGCTTCGAGATTCTGCCGGAGATAGCCGAGAATTCCTAGAAACCCAGTTTTGCCGCCGCGCTGCGGTTCCCCATTGAGCAAGAGGTTCTGAATCTTGTCGGGAAATTTTTCGAAGGGCGTCGACAAGTCGAAGCCGTATGCCTGGATTACCAAATGCAGGCTGCGAATGAGGTTCTGCGATGCTGAACCGGGTCCCAAACCGCCGTCGAGCAGCGGCTTCGACCAATCGACGATCACCTTGGCTGGATCCAAATCGTAGCGGCTTCCGAGGCCGTGGCACTCAGGGCAGGCTCCGTAGGAACTATTGAACGAGAACGAGCGCGGCTCCAGTTGCGGAACACTGATTCCGCAGTCGGGGCAGGCGAGACGCGAGGAGTAGAGCGTTTCGTCTCCGTTGACCACGGCGACCAGCACGAGACCGCCGCCGAGTTTCATGGCTAGGCCAACCGAGAGTTCTAGACGGTGTTCGATTCCCGGCTTTACCAGCAGACGATCCACGACAACTTCGATGGTGTGGTTTTTGCGCTTGTCGAGGGCGAGATCATCCTCAAGATTGACCAATTCACCATCGACGCGGGCGCGGGAGAAACCATGCTGGACGAGCTTCTCCATTTCCTTTTTGAATTCGCCTTTGCGGCCGCGGACGATGGGCGCCATGATCATGACGCGGTCGTCGGGCGTGAGCGACATGACGCGCTGCACGATCTGCTCGGCGGACTGGCGGGTGATGGGCTTGCCGCAAGTTGGGCAGTGGGGAACTCCGATGGAAGAGTAGAGCAGGCGCAGATAATCGTAGATCTCGGTAATGGTGCCCACGGTCGAGCGCGGACTGCGGCTGGTGGTTTTCTGCTCGATGGAAATCGATGGGCTAAGGCCGTCGATCGAGTCCACGTCGGGGCGCTCCATCTGGTCGAGAAACTGGCGAGCGTAGGCGGACAAGGTTTCCACGTAGCGCCGTTGGCCTTCGGCGTAAATCGTATCGAAGGCGAGCGAGGACTTGCCGGAGCCGCTCAGACCCGTGATGACCGTCAAGGTATTGCGAGGAATCTCGACGTCAATATTCTTCAGGTTGTGCTGGCGCGCGCCGCGCACCGAAATCCGGGTGATGGCCATTTACGCAATGCTTTATGGACTTCCGTAACGTGGACGGGTCCTGAGAAATGTTGGAGAGTGGAGATACGCAGTCCGATTCTCGTATCTTAGTTGCTAACAGCGGCGGGGGTCAAATGCGGATACAGTAAATCATTTGCAGCCGCGCGCTTCACAGAGTGGCTGCAAACAAGGGCCAGGCAACGTGAACGCACTTTTTATAGGTTTCTTGATCAGCAGCACTGCAATCTTAACTGTAGTTTTGGGCATTCTTGGCGCGTACGGCGCAATCAGCGCGGTATTGGCCGTGGTTAATCCCTCCAGGCCGTCCAAGGTCCTTTCCGCATTGGTTCCTCATCAAAGCCAGGTCACCGGCGACTAAGCACGTCCGCGGTCATTCCGTTGAGTTCTGCGGGTTCCCTGAATCTCGGAGGAAATGCCGCTACTGCTGCGGCGGCTGGGGCGGTTGCTGCGGAGTCATGGGGCTCCCAGGCTGCTGACCTCTACGCAACATATCCAGAATCTGTTCAGGAGTCTTCGGTCCGGCGTTGGGCTGGTTTGGGTCGGGTTGCTGCTGGGCGTTAGCGTCGGGTTGCCCCGGCTGGCCAGGCTGAGGCTTATCGTCATCGCTGTCGTCATCTTTATCGTCATCGTCTTTATCGTCGTCGGCCGCCGCAGCTTGCGCATTCCCCGGCTGTCCCTGCCGCTGAGCCAACAATTGCCGGTTGAACGGCCCTGGGGGAAGAGGGTGGGGGGGGACCGGCGCCGAATCGTCCTGGTAAGCGCGTGCGGTCATGTTCGGAGCAGGGACATTGTCTCCCGACGATGACGGCTTGGCGGTGAGTACCACGCTCGACACCGCAGCTGGGTCCGAGTTGGAACCGAGCATCACATAATTGAACGAACAGCCGTTGAGCAAGCCAGCCAGAACGTCCCGTGGCGCTCCCGGGCCGAGGGAGGTGACGACTCGCTCATTCGCCGCCGAGCTCTGGGGAATATCAATCGAAGCGCCGGTGAGCCTTTGCACCTCGTGCAAGATCTCGCTCAAAGTCGAGTTCTGAGCCGAGATAGTCAGCAGACCGTTCTGATAGCTTACTTTGGCTGGCGCCGGCGGGATTTGGTCCATGGGCACCTGACGCAAAGGACCGCGCGGCAGCGGCGGGAGCACGAGCGGCTTCTGGGCCTTGTGGGACCGGTGATGCTGAGTAGTAGTGGGTGCTGCGGTGGCCTGGCCCGTCTGAGCTAGAAGGGCTGGAGCGAGAAGGCCCGGAGCTGCCAGCAAGAGCCCCAAAGCAATCGATCGGCGTGAACGCAGCATGAACTTCCCCATTCCCACGAGCGGCTAGGAGCTCGTCCCGCCCTCATTTTACCATCGCTTGTAGAACGCCGAAGCGACTTAATTCTTGCGCGAGGATTACGAATGGTCTCCTCCCGGCACAGGTGCAAGAACCGCAGGACTTGGGTGTATCCTAAATTCAGCTTCCACCACGGAGTCACCCTTCGGCTAAGCTGAGGGCAGGCTCCGACACAGCGAAGAACAAACAATTGCCCTAGCAAAACCATTCCCTTCCGATTTTCACAGGTTCAAGGTTTTCTCCGTGACTCTGCGACTCCGTGGTGAAAAAAGACAAAGTAGGACACTACACAGGATTTCGACCCTCCCGGGCGGGAGCGCGTAAAATGCCAGCGGAGGCTTTTCTCTTGAGACTTGCTTCAGAACCGAGGCCCCGGAACTCACGGCGTTGCCTGCGATGGCTGTGGCTGCTGCTGCTGGGCGGATTGTCCCATGCACAAGTCTGCCAAAGCGCCGCCGACATGGATGCCGCGGCGCGGTCCGCGCTGGAAGCTGCGGCCAAACGCTATTTCGAAATGTCAGTGCACGGCGATGTGGCGGGACTGAAGCAGAACTCGATTCCGAGCGTAGCCGCCAGCTTTGCCGGCATTGAAGCCGCTGTCAAAGAGAACCAGGCCGCGTTCACGGGCGCACAAGCCGCGGTTCGTCCTCCCTTTCTGCTGACGGCTGATGGCCCGGAACCGCTGCCACACGCTGAATTTCTCTGCGGCGTATTTGGGAAGTCGGGCCAGACCAAGGATAGCGCGGTATTTGTGCTGAATAATCTGCCGCCTGGCAAGTACGGAGTTACTATTCTCGACGTGAACGGCGGCCAGGCTGCCATGACCCTGACCCTGGTTCTACAGCAGGCAGGCAGCGATTGGAGGCTGGCGGGTTTCTACGCCAGATCCGCGCAGGCGGCAGGACACGATGCCG
>JBKQKT010000325.1:0-6040 GCA_052147365.1 Candidatus Korobacteraceae bacterium
TGTTCAATCTTCTTGAAGTCGTAGCGAAGATCGCGAACCGAAGCTGTTTTCATGTGATACATATTAGCATCACATTACGATGGGGATCAAGCATAGGTCCGATTACCCCCTCGTAGCGCTACTCATACCGTAGCGCCTCTGCGGGAAGTACACTTGCAGCTGACCATGAAGGGTACAGCGTCGCTATAAACGAGATACCGATGGATACGATTGCAACTATCAACCCATCCTGCGGTCGCGCGGCAAAGGGGACATAGTCAATGGAATAGACCTCAGCAGAGAGCGAAACCAGGTGGTAGTGACCTCCCATCCACGAAAGTGCGTAGCCCGCGATTAGGCCCAGTCCAGTCCCGATCACCCCAATCAGCAGTCCTTGATACATAAAGATGCGCCGGATCTGCCGCTTCTTGGCGCCCATGGAAACCAGCACCGCAATGTCGCGAGTCTTCTCCATCACCATCATGATCAGCGAGATGAGAATGTTGAGCGCCGCAACGAACACGATCAGGCCGATGGTAATGAAGGTCACGACTCGCTCCAGTCGCAGAGCGCGAAACAGCGCGTGGTTCTGCTCCATCCAATTCGTTGACATGAAGCCCTTGCCTGCTTCGGCCTCCAACTTCTGTGCAATCTCCGGCGCCTTGTAGATGTCGTCCACCTTGAACTCAAGCACCGAAACCACGTCGGTAAGATCGAACAGCTTTTGCGCGTCGGACAGTCGAATGAACGCCCAGTTGTTGTCGTAGTCGTAAAAGCCAGAGGAAAAAATACCGGCAACCTTGAAGCGTTTGTACTTGGGAACAATTCCGAAGGGTGTGAGCTCGCCCTGCGGACTGGTGACGGTCACCAGCGAACCAACCGGCGCGCCGAGTTGATCGGCCATGTCCTTGCCGAGAATTATGGGCGGCGGCGAAACCGGCGCCGGCTCGGTCCCGTCTTCGCTGGCAGGAGCGGCAGTCGCGGGCTGCGAGGAATTCTCATCCAGCGCATCAGCGGCACCTTTCTTTACCGAATTCAGCAAATCGCTGACCTTACGCTCATCCCGAGGAGTGATTCCTTTCAGGACCGCGCCCTGGGCATGAGATCCACGCGAGATCAGCACCTGCTCGTAGATGGAAGGCGCTGCGGCCACTACGTGCGGTTGCTTTTCAAGCCGCGAGAGCAGAACCTGCCAGTTGCGAATGCCGTCGCTCTCCACGCGCAGCAGATTGATGTGGGAGGTCGAGCCAAGAAGCCGGTCTTGCAGGTCTTGGCGGAATCCGTTGTTGATGGCCAGCGCGATGATAAGTGAGGCGACGCCCGCCGCCACTCCGATGATGGAGATAACGGTAATGATGCCAATGACGGCCTGTCGCCGCTTGGCGCGTAAATAGCGCGCCGCTACAAAGAGTTCGAATTGCATACGGACAGGCGAAGCGAAGGTTCATTGTAGCGAAAAGCCGAATCGACCGCGGATTTCGCGGATAGACGCAGATTCCCTAACCTCAAGACTTATCCGCGTGATCTGCGAAAATCCGCGGTTGAAGAATTATCGCGACAACCCCGGTACAACTGCGCCCACTCGCTTACGATACTCGCGATACGCCTCGCCAAACCGTACCTCGAGTTCCTGGTCTTCGATGCGAATCATCAGCGCACCGGTGATGAAGGCGAATGCTGCCAGCGCATAAAGCGCAACCAGTCCAGTTCCGATACACCAGCCCAGAATCTCGCAAAGGTGTCCGAGGTAGATAGGATGACGTACGCGCGAGCGAATGCCAGTCGTAGCCAATTGCTGGCGATACCGCCTCGGCTCGATTTCCGCCAGGCCCGAGACTTGCGTGTGATGAAAGTTCCGAAACGCTGCCGCATAGACGGACAAGCCGAGTAAGAAGAACACGGCCGCAGGCGCCCACGCGAACCAGGTCAGATAAAAATGCGCCAACCGGAACGGCCATACGATCAGAAACACGACCGCGATGACCACACCCCACGCCGGCAGGATGAGGGCGTAGACTAGACGGCCGAGTTTGCGCCAACTCTCGATGAAGGGATGTATCATGAGCCAGAAAAGCGGAATCGTGCAGTATCCCGTCCCCACTAGGAGCGCAAGAATGTCGATTGCGGAGCGCAGGCCCATGGACAACAATTTACTTCACTTGCCATTCCTACAGGTTGTTTAATGAGACAAGTGGCCGGTGAAACGGCGGGGGGCCTATGCCAGTCAGGCGTCTGATTCGACGCGTTCTGCTAATCCTGCTCTGTCTTCCAGCACTGGGCTACTCGCAGGTTCGCGACACTACACTCCAGGGTCAGGTTGTGGATGCTGCTGGGGCGCCGTTGCCGGGAGTGCGACTCCTCGTCATTAATCTTGACACGCTCGATGAACAGCGGGCCGTAGTCAAGGACAAGGGCAAGTTTTTGTTTCCGCACATGCCGCCCGGAGATTACGCAGTTATAGCCGCCGCTCCCGTTGAGACGCCATGCTTCAGGCCTGTCGTAGAAAGGGTAAAACTGGAGGCAGACACCACTCGCACTGTTCGCCTGGTCATGATCGCAAGTCCCGGAGCGTGTGACGCTCAATAGCCTCAGACCCACCGCCTGGTCTGCGCCGACCGCCCTCTTCCAGGTCAAAGGAAAGATTTCGGTTGACGCTGCTCTCGATTGTTTTATACTGATTCTTATTCAATAATCATGCGTCTCACCCATGAAGAGTTCCGTGAGCTGGCCGCGAAGCACGGTTTGGCGGTCACGCACCAGCGCCAGGTGGTCTATGAGGCCGTCATCGCTTCCCACGGGCACCATTCCCCAGAAACCATTTATGCCGCGGTGCGACGCCTCATTCCATCCATTTCTCTGGCCACGGTCTACAACAATCTGCGGCTCTTCATCGAGTGCGGCTTGCTGCGAGAGGTCACTCCTCATGCGGCCACGTTGCGCGTGGATGGCAATCTCAAACCTCATCACCACCTGGTCTGTTCCCGCTGCAAGTCAGTGCAGGACATTGCAGGCGACTTCGTTGACTTCAAACGGCTGGCCCGGCAGGCGCCGGGCGGCTTTGATTTAAAGCAGCCGCTGGTCGAGGTATTTGGCCTCTGTCCGCGCTGTAGTGGCAAAACCTAAAGACAACTTCATAAGCGAAAACGAAAAGAGGAATTTATGTCTGAAGAGAAGCAAGTACTGGCTGGCGTGCCTGGCCCCGGTAATAAGGAGCCAGAGGTATCACCCGAACCTAAATGCCCGGCAATGAGCGGCGCTCGCAGCGATATAACCGGTTGGACTCCGACGAACGCGGACTGGTGGCCGAATCAGCTTAACCTGAACGTCCTGCACCAGCACTCTCCGCTGTCCGATCCTATGGACAAGGAATTCAATTACGCAAAAGAATTCGAGAGCCTCGATCTGAATGCCGTGATCAAGGACCTTCATGCCTTGATGACCGATTCGCAGGAGTGGTGGCCGGCCGACTTTGGCCACTATGGACCGCTTTTCATTCGTATGGCGTGGCACAGCGCTGGCACGTATCGCATCGCCGATGGTCGCGGCGGGGGAGGCTCCGGCCAACAACGTTTTGCGCCCCTAAACAGCTGGCCGGACAATGTGAACCTCGACAAGGCGCGCCGGCTGCTGTGGCCGATCAAGCAGAAATATGGGCGGAAAATTTCCTGGGCCGACCTCATGATTCTTGCAGGCAACGTCGCCCTGGAATCGATGGGCTTCAAAACGTTCGGGTTTGGCGGCGGACGCGCGGATGTGTGGGAGCCCGAAGAGTACGTCAACTGGGGGCCTGAGACTGAGTGGCTGGGGGACAAACGCTATAAAGGCGATCGTGAACTCGACAACCCTCTCGGCGCGGTGCAGATGGGACTGATTTATGTAAATCCGGACGGGCCCAATGGAAACCCGGATCCTATCGCCGCGGCACGGGACATCCGGGAGACGTTCGGCCGCATGGCGATGAACGACGAGGAGACGGTTGCGCTGATTGCCGGCGGTCACACTTTTGGCAAAACCCACGGCGCTGCCGATCCCAAAAAGTATGTTGCTTCCGAGCCCGAGGGCGCCCCGATCGAGGAACAAGGCCTCGGTTGGAAGAACAGCTTCGGCAAGGGCAACGGCGACCAGACCATCAGCAGCGGCCTGGAGGTCACTTGGACCACGTCGCCTACGAAGTGGAGCAACAACTTCTTCGCGAACCTGTTCGGCTACGAGTGGGAACTGACCAAGAGCCCGGCCGGTGCGCATCAGTGGAGACCGAAGAATGGCGCAGGCAACGGTACCGTGCCGGATGCGCACGATCCCTCAAAGCGTCACGCGCCATCCATGCTGACCACTGACCTCGCCTTGCGGCTCGACCCTGCTTACGAAAAGATTTCGCGGCGCTTCTACGAGCATCCGGACCAGTTCGCAGACGCGTTTGCGCGGGCATGGTTCAAGCTCACACACCGTGACATGGGGCCGATCTCGCGGTACCTTGGCCCGCTCGTTCCGAAGGAGTCCCTGGTGTGGCAAGACCCTGTTCCCGCCGTGGATCATGAATTGATCGGGGAGCAGGACATGGTTGCTCTGAAGGCGAAGATCCTTAAGTCCGGACTGTCGATCTCCCAACTGGTCACGACTGCCTGGGCATCGGCGGCGTCGTTCCGCGGCTCTGACAAGCGCGGTGGGGCGAACGGGGCGCGTATTCGGCTCGCGCCACAAAAGGATTGGGAAGTGAACCAGCCCGCCGAACTGGCGAAGGTTCTGCGGACGCTGGAGTCTATCCAAAAGGAGTTCAACAGTTCGCAATCTGGCGGGAAGAAGGTCTCGCTAGCTGACCTGATCGTTCTGGGCGGCTGCGCAGCCGTCAAGGAAGCTGCGAAAAGGGCCGGGCACGACGTGAAAATTCCCTTCTCGCCGGGACGCGCGGATGCTTCGCAGGAGCAGACTGATGTGCACTCATTCGCCGTAATGGAGCCGAAGGCAGACGGGTTCCGCAACTACCTCGGGAAACAAAACGGAGCATCGCCGGAGGAGCTGCTTGTGGATAGGGCGCAGTTACTGAAGCTGACTGCCCCGGAGATGACGGTTCTCATCGGCGGCATGCGCGCCCTGAATGCTAACTTCGGGCAGTCCAGACACGGTGTCTTCACCAAACGGCCCGAGACGCTGACGAATGACTTCTTCGTCAACCTGCTCGACATGAATACGAAGTGGGAGCCCTCCTCTACGTCCGAAGGCGTGTATGAGGGGCGCGACCGCAAGACAGGCGAACTCAAGTGGACCGGCACCCGTGTCGACCTTATCTTCGGTTCGCACTCCCAGCTCCGGGCAATCGCAGAGGTCTATGCGTGTAACGACTCGAAGGAGTCGTTTGTGAAGGACTTCGTTGCTGCGTGGAACAAGGTGATGAACCTTGATCGCTACGACCTTGCCTGAGCTCGGCGAGAAAGAACGCTGTGAACTTCGCGCTGTTGCTATTGTTTGGATCAGCTGAACCGAAGTCGCCGCTTTCCTGGCTCACGGGGGCGCATCAGGCGCCCCCTGCCGCCTTTATCAATAGGCACAACACTGGCTTCCGTGTCCCTTGCCGACTTCCCATTCCTAATCTGAGGGTTGTCACCTCCGCGGGTTGCTGACTACACGCTCAAGTGGATTTCCACCGCGAAATGCGCCCAACAGCATTCGTAGACCCTGCGGCGTACGCAAAATCGAACATACTGTGAAGTACACCGCGACCAACCCGGCGCGTTTTGAAAAGCTCTTGCTCTGACGAGATCCCCCGGGACTCGCAAACACGGCTCACTCAAATCAGCCTGCGTTCAGAGAAGACGGCGAATCCGTTCATTTTTCGGATGCACCGGCATCCCCGCGGCTTGCTAGCGTCTGGGCTTTGGCCAGCATCGCGTCGAGCGCGGCGCGTTGGAAAAGCCTGCCGTTGAGCACGACCGCTTCAATGGAGCGGGTGTTATGAATGTCGGCGAGTGGGTCCTTATCGAGTAAAACGAGATCAGCGGTCTTGCCGACCTCGATAGTCCCACGGCTGTCAAGTTGACCGACGAACTGGGCGGCATTGCGAGTG
>JBKQKT010000326.1:0-8079 GCA_052147365.1 Candidatus Korobacteraceae bacterium
CCGAGACTGCCGTCCTGTCCGTAACACTGTGCGCTGCCATTCCGCAGCGCACAGAGTCTCCCACTGGGAGCTCCCTCGCCGGCGGCCCATACCGTTCCCTCACAGTCCTCCAGCAGTGCTACTACACTCTGTCCGTCAAGGTCAGGGTAGTGAGTCAGCTTCCCGTCCTTCCAACTTGCGAGCCCGCCATCCGCGCCAATCCAAAGCCGCCCATCGCGCGCGACTAGCAGGCTCAGGATGAAGTCGCTAGGCAAACTCTCACCGGCCGGGGCTGGCCAGGGGAACGTGCGAACGCCGTCAAAGCGCAGTAAACCGAACTCCGTGCCCAGCCAGAGGTAACCGTCCGGCGTTTGGGCCATGGAGAAGGTGCGTCCCTTGAAGAAGCTGTCGCGAATTTTCCACGCGGTGTGCGCGTATTGACTGATGTCGAGAGATGGGTCTAATGCGCAAGCACAAGCGCAGCACGCCAGCACGATGCCCAGCGCGACGACGGCCCGTCTTCGCATGTTGGGATACATCTTAATCCAGTAAGCATTTTTTTCACCACACTTCGGCTTCGCTCAGCGCAGGCTCCGGCACACCCAACGACTGTCATCCTGAGCGGAGCGCCCGCTAGGAATTTCGGCCCGATTCTTTTCGGGCCGGGCGGGCGCGCCGTCGGAGGATCTCTATCGTGGCAAACTCGCTATATAGGGTCCCTCGATTCCTCGCTACGCTCGTCGCTCGGCATGACGCCCCATCTTTCCCATTTTGGGAAATACTTTGTTAAGTTTCGTAACGCTCGCATTTTTCTCTTGGCGCGCCGAGCCGTCAAGGATGAAGATGAACCATGGAGGCGCGGAGAAAGACCTTATTGAACCACGGAGGTCCTTATGTCCTTGTCATTACGAGCGGGCTTTCCCCCGCGAGGAATCTGCTTTCCCGAACGGAGCAGCCAAGAAGCAGGTCCCTCGAGCCAAAACGAGGCGCTCGTGATGACAATTCATGTAGAGGGTGGAGGATACTAGAGGTTGTGAGCGACTCCTATATGCGTAAGCCATTTAGAATCAATAGCTTGCCAATAAAGCCTTATGACTCAAGAATTTGCGGGTTGGATCTTTCCTAACCTCCATGATTCTAAGGAACCGGAGGGGTAGAGGGTGCTGCTAACGACTGTCGTCCCGAGCGGAGCGCTGTCAAGGCGGGCGCAGAGTCGAGGGACCCCCAAGCTCCGAGGTACTGCCCAAATGCCAAATTATCGGCAGGAACGGTGCCGCGAAAGCAATTTCCTAAGACTGTCGAATCTTGGGTGTCTTCCCCATAAGTAACTGGTACGAGGGGGCATAGACTCGAGCACCCCTACCAGCGTTCCTGTGGAAACCCAGTTGCACGTAAGGAGGCAGCCATGAACCGCTGGCAAGGTTGCAAAACGACCGAGGCACACCTATTGGCCCACGATCATGGTCCACGGGGAGGGATGATGAAGAGGAATCTCGCAATATTCGCAGTGCTCGCGGGAGTTTTCTTGCCGGGCGGAAGCCGCCTGCTCGGCCAGGATGTTCCCGGCCGGCAACTAATGAGGCAGGACGGAGTGCGCAGAAACGCGACCGCCAGCGATGACTCTCGATTGCCGGACCAGGACATCCAACTGTTGAAGAAAGGCCTGCGCTCTCAAGAGAAGCAGATTGTCGCTGCGAACCTGACCCTGACTGACGTCGAGGCGGAAAAGTTCTGGCCAGTTTACGACCGATATGCCCAGGATTTGGCAAGGATCAACGATACGAAGGTCGCGCTGATCAACGAGTACGCTCAGGAATCTGACGCGATGACCGACGATCAGGCGAAGGACTACATACAAAGGCGGGCTGCTGTAGAACAGTCCATTCTGGAATTGAGGGTCAAGTACATTCCAATCTTTGCCAAGGTCTTAACGGGGAAGGAAACGGCGTTGTTTTTTCAAATCGAGTGGCGACTCGGTCTGCTGACCGACATGGCATTGGCGCAAATGCCAGTCGTTGAATACCAGTGACAAGCACCACAGTGACCCGACGCCGGGCTAAAAAGAGTCCTTGCGCTGGGTTCTGCTGCACCACAGCTTCTTCGCCGAGAAGATCCTGTGAAAAACTCAACCGGATTGTTATGAGTCTTAAATCAGACCAGACTCTGCCAACGATTCATCACTTGCCATCCGCTTGCCATCCGCCTGCCACTCCGCAATTCCGGGCAACTTCTGTTTTCAGCCAGATGTGAGTGGCCTCGGTGTTGCTCTTCTAACAGGCGAGCGGAGTGCAGAGGCTGAGATGCAGCTGATTACGCAAGAGCCATCATTATCTCGTCCAATAACCCCATTTGCGTGGACCTAAGGAGCTTGAAACATGACACCTATCGCAGTTAGCGATGAACCAACCACTCTTTCCCTGAGCGCGTACGGACCAGCGAGATCCACCGTTCAAGGAACTCCCCTGAGTTCAAACGACTTGCAGAGGATCGATGCATACTGGCGAGCCTGCAAGTATCTGGCTCTCGGCATGATTTACCTTCAGGAAAATCCCCTGTTGAAGGAGCCGTTGAAGCCCGAGCACATCAAGAACCGGTTACTCGGACACTGGGGATCAAGTCCTGGCCTTGCATTCATCTACATTCACCTGAACCGGCTCATCAAGAAATACGATTTGGACATGATTTTCATGGCTGGGCCTGGACATGGCGCGCCAGGAGTATTGGGCCCCGGATATCTCGAAGGAACCTACTCCGAAATCTACCCGGAAAAGAGTGAAGACGAAGAAGGCCTCCGCGAGTTCTTCAAGCAGTTCTCGTTTCCCGGCGGCATTGGCAGCCATTGCACTCCTGAAACTCCCGGGTCGATCCATGAAGGCGGCGAATTGGGGTATGTACTCTCTCATGCTTGCGGTGCTGCCTTCGACAACCCTGAACTGATCGTGGCTGCGGTAGTCGGCGATGGTGAATCGGAAACCGGACCATTGGCAACTTCCTGGCACATCAGCAAGTTTCTCAACCCCATTCGGGACGGCGCCGTTCTGCCCATCCTGCACCTGAATGGATACAAGATTAACAACCCCACTCTGCTGGCGCGGATCACGCATGAAGAGCTGGAAAAGCTACTTTCCGGATACGGATGGACACCTTACTTCGTAGAAGGTTCCGATCCAGAGAGCATGCACCAGGCCATGGCGGCCACGGTTGAGCACTGCGTTCGCGAAATCCGAGAGCACCAGCAGCAATGCCGAGCCACAGGCGTTGCACAGCGGCCTCGCTGGCCCATGATTGTGCTGCGGTCGCCAAAAGGTTGGAGCGCGCCCCTGGAGGTGGGAGGCCATAGGCTCGAGGGCTTTTGGCGCGCCCACCAGGTTCCATTGACGGACGTAAAGAAGAACCCCGAGCAACTGCGCATTCTCGAGAACTGGATGAAATCGCTGAAGCCGGAAGAGCTATTCGACGAGAATGGCCGACTGATTCCGGAACTCAAAGAGTTCCCCCCACTCGGCAGCCGCAGAATGAGCGCCAACCCTCATGCCAATGGCGGAATTCTCAAGAAGGCATTGCGCTTGCCTGATTTTCGCGACTACGCGGTGAAGTTTGATCGGCCCGGAACGCTTGAAGTGGAGAATGTACCGCCGTTGGGGACCTTGCTGCGCGACGTGATGGAATCCAACATAAACAATTTCCGGGTTTTCGGCCCAGACGAAACCACTTCTAACAAGCTGCAAGCCATCTATGAGGTATCAAAGAAATTCTGGATTGAAGAGTACTTCCCCGAGGACAAGGACGGGGGCGAGCTGGCACCCGATGGGCGTGTGGTGGAGATGCTCAGCGAACACACCATGGAAGGTATGCTCGAAGGTTACCTGCTGACAGGCCGCAATGGCTTCCTGTCCTCATACGAAGCCTTTGTCCACGTCATCGACTCCATGTTCAACCAACACGCCAAGTGGCTATCGATCTGCAACCGCCTGTCCTGGCGTCAGAACATTGCTTCCCTGAACCTCCTCATTACTTCAACAGTCTGGCGTCAGGACCACAATGGTTTCACCCACCAAGATCCGGGCTTCCTGGATGTTGTCCTGAACAAGAGCGCTGCCGTTACCCGGATTTATCTTCCGCCCGATAGCAATTGTCTTCTCTCCGTAGCCGATCACTGCCTGCGAAGCGAGAACTACGTCAACGTAATCGTCTCTGACAAGCAGCTCCACCTGCAGTACCTGGATATCGATGCCGCTGTTGTGCACTGCACGAAGGGCATCGGCATCTGGGAATGGGCAAGCAACGACCAGGGCGGCGAGCCGGATGTCGTTATGGCCTCGGCTGGCGATATTCCGACGCAAGAAGCGTTGGCTGCCACAGTTTTGCTGCGCCAGGAGTTCTCTGACCTCAAGATCCGTTTCGTTAACGTGGTGGATTTGTTCAAACTGGAACCGAACACGGAACATCCGCACGGGTTGCCGGACCGGGACTTTGATTCTCTGTTCACAGTTGACAAGCCAATCATCTTCAACTTCCACGGCTATCCCTGGCTGGTTCACCGCTTGACATACCGCCGCAAGAACAGGGACCTGCACGTGCGAGGCTATAAGGAGAAGGGCAACATAAATACTCCGATGGAGCTGGCGATCGAAAACCAGACCGACCGGTTCAGCTTGGCCATGGACGTGATTGACCGGACCCCGTCTCTGCAGAAGATTGGGGCCCACGCCAAGGAGAGGTTCCGCAACCAGCAGATCGCGTGCCAAAACTATGCATTCCAGAACGGTATTGACAGCCCAGACATCACGGGGTGGAGATGGCCGTACGAATCGGCCTGAATTTGGGCGCGCGCGTGGGGTGGCCGGGGTAACGTTCAAACCGGCCACCTGACACCTGATTCATATACAACTACTAAGAGAAATACCGCCATAAGACTATGGCGCAGCAGTTCACTGACGCAGTACTTTCAGTAGAGGGCTGCAAATGAACATGGCGCGGGCAGTACTTTGGGACTTGGATGGGACATTAATTAACTCAGAGGAGCTCCACTGGATCTCTTGGCGGGACACAATGGCGAACGAGGGTATCGCCATCACTCACGAGCAATTTCTTTCCTCGTTCGGTCAGCGCAACGATTCCATTATCCCTCGATGGCTGGGTGCCGCATCGACCCCCGAGCGCATCGAGAGAATCGCAGATGCCAAAGAGGAACTCTATCGCCAGTTGGTTCGCAAGAATGGCATCTCACCACTTCCTGGCGTTGCAACTTGGGTGCACGGGCTTCACGAGCAGGGATGGCTTCAGGCAGTTGCCTCGTCGGCGCCGCGTCTGAACATCGAGGTAGTTCTTGAAGCTCTCGCGGCTACTCACAGTTTTCAGGCTATCGTCTCCGCTGAAGATGTCCACAAGGGAAAACCGGATCCTGAAGTTTATCTGACTGCGGCTTCTCGGGTCGGCGTATCGCCCGAGAGGTGCATTGTTGTAGAAGACGCCGTCGCCGGTATCGAAGGCGTGCGTCGCGCAGGTATGCGAAGCATCGGGGTCGGTC
Source organism: Candidatus Korobacteraceae bacterium (assembly GCA_052147365.1). Lineage (GTDB taxonomy): Bacteria > Acidobacteriota > Terriglobia > Terriglobales > Acidobacteriaceae > Bog-257. The sequence goes on from JBKQKT010000326.1 coordinate 5,510, forward strand.
ACAACGGTCAGCATCTGAGCGCTGATCTAGTAGTAAAATCCCTTGATCTTCTTGGTCCAGGGGCTTTCGACGCGCTGTTGCGCCGCTGATTTCGCTGAAGATGAGGTCGAAAGCGGACTTCCATTTAGTGACAGCATATGGGCACGTGTCCTGCTCGTTACCGGTACACCCTGCCTTCATAGTCAAACGACACCTAAATCTAAGATTCCATTGGGATAGCAATCAGCCTGGTTTGGTCAACGTCTTGCTACTCCTTGCATATCGTCCCGGTGGAGTGCAGATTCGAGCACCGGACTGAGAGGTAAACATGCAGGACATCGAGAACTTCCCTCCAGCGGCAACAGAGTATGCAACGCATACGGATTTCTGCCGGACGTTCAAGCAAGATATGAAGAGCTTGTATTTGCTCTCGTTACTGCTCACGGCCGGGCGACACTTAGCGGAGCAGTGCTTTGTGTCCAGTCTGGGCGATTGCCTGAATATGAGGCCCGTGCTTAAAGAGTGGGCTGACTCTTGGACGCGGCGTGTTGTTCTACAAAACGCAATCCGAATGTTGAAACCTGCAGTGAATAACGCGGACAAGGCTTCACAGCCTGATCTGAATTCAATCCCTTCCGGACTCAACCCCGCCCTCCAGGCCGTAGTCCAACTCAGCCACTTCGAACGATTCGTCCTTGTTATGACGGTGCTCGAAGGTTACTCAGATCATGAATGCTCGCTGCTTCTAAGATCCTCAAAACGCGACGTCGCCGCCGCCAAGGCGAAGGCGCTGGAGCGTCTGGGCACGACCTCTGGACCGAATGAGTTCCCTTCCCCTGCGCCCCACGCGGAGCATCAATTTGCGGCGATGGACAAAAGACAAGGGTCGATCTAGCTCAAGGTCTTGGGCGCCCTGCCTCGAGCATATCTCGGCGGCCCTTATCAGTCGCAAGCTTATACAAAAATCACGATAAAGAACGGCATCGCGCCTGAAACGACAGGGATCCGTTTGACCTCGCGCACCTGAGCATGAGAGTCGCTGATCCGACGAGCTGGCGGTCGTCTGCCAAAAGTCGCTGCAGTTGCCAATCCCTTGAGACCACAGCCTTACGCACCTCGCGTGCCATCGCCCACTGAGGGTCGAAATATCAATCACTTAGGTATGGCATCGGCTCATGCTGGTTTGGCGGTAGCCATGCCTTTGCATAGACGAAGGCAAATGACGTGATCAACCTGTTCAAGCGATGTGAGCTCATCATAGTTCCAGGCACAAGCCTCGGTTTCTCCCGGGTTTCGACACTAAAGGTGTTGCGAAACCTCATCTTCTTAGCAGTTTTTTCTGGTTGGTTGGTTCCCGGTGCGCTTGGCAAGGATGATCATGGAGGAACTGGCAAAGTAGAAGGGACTGTATTCGTCGGCGATTCCGGTGACCCGTCTTACGTAGCTGAGGCTAAAGTGCTGGTAAGCGGTCCCGTGATGGCTGAAACAGGGACCGATGCCGACGGTAAGTATGCTCTCGCTGGGCTCCCGCCGGGAAACTATACGCTGGCAGCAACCTTTTCCGAGCTAAGTGCTGAGCAGACTATCACAGTCGAGGCTAACCAGGTCGTTCAAGTCCCACTGCAGTTGAAACCCCGCGAAGTCAAGACCTCGGTAACGGTAACCGCAAGCGATCCGGACGCTGGCCCAGCTCCGACCGAAACCATTACCGAGACAATCGTGCAGAACGCTCCCAATATCGACGAGACGTTCGAAAGCTCGCTTCCTCTCGTGCCTGGAGTCGTTCGTGGGCCCGATGGATTGATAAACCTGAAGGGCGCGCGCAACACGCAGAGTGGCGCACTGATGAACAGTGCGAATGTCACCGATCCTGCCACCGGGGCTCCCGGCCTTAGCTTGCCCCTGGATGTGGTCTCGTCCGTGCAAGTCATCTCAAATCCCTACGACCCCGAGTACGGAAAACTCACCGGGGCTGTTTCCAACGTCGAGACCAAAACGGGGAATTTCGAAGGTTACCATTTTTCAATCCAAAACATCCTTCCTCGACCACGCGAGCGCGGCGGCAGCATCGTTGGCATCGGCGCCTTCACCCCGCGAATGACGTTCACCGGCCCGCTTGTCAAGGACCGCATCGCAATCACACAGTCTTTCGAATATCGCTTCGTGCAAACGCCGGTCAACAGTCTTCCTCCCCTGCAACGGGACACGAAGTTCGAGGGCTTCAACTCCTATACCCAAGTTGATATGAACCTAAGTCCAAAACAAACCGCGACGGTGTCGCTCGCGGAGTATCCGCAGAAGCTCGACTTTCTGGGACTAAACACGTTTACTCCGCAACCATCTACTGCGGATTACCACCAGCGTGGTTATCAGCTTGATGCGCAGGACCATTACATGGTTGGAGAGAAGAGTGTCCTGGTCTCGCAGTTCAGCTACAAACGCTTCGATGTGGACACCACCCCGCAAAATAATAATGGGCCCTATCAACTACTGATCGACACGACAGAGGGTGGGTTCTTCAACCGGCAATCTCGCCGAGCTACGCGCTTCGACTGGCAAGAGACCTACGAGTTTGCTCCGTGGCATTTTCT
>JBKQKT010000327.1:0-3226 GCA_052147365.1 Candidatus Korobacteraceae bacterium
GTTCCACTGAGCGTACCAGGCAGCAGGGCTTCCGTACTTATCCAGCCCCCACTGCTCAAACCAGTGATCGAAGTGCCCCTCGTCCCGTCCTCCTTTCCCTGCGCCTGCCGTCAAGGAGAATCCCTCCATGTGCGGTTCATCCCAGATGTTGTAAGCAATCACGGAGGGGTCGTCCTTGAAATGCATCACGGTGGCCTTGGAGTAATAGTCGATGAGGTCAATCACCTCCGGGTCAGCCAACGACAGCTTGGCCTCGCGCTGGTCCGCGTCGAGGGCAGGTGAAAAACGCGTCGGCCATTTGGCCGCTGCAAAGTCGGTCAGCAGCCCGCTCCAGTAGACTGTCGGCATCACCCGCAACCCTAAACGTTGAGCCGTCTTCAAGATGACATCCATTTTGGAGAAGTCAGGCTCGGGGTTTCCGTACGTCAGCAGAAAGGATGGGTAGGGATTAATTGTGTTGATGCCGGTGGCGGCGATCGTTTCGAGATCTTGAACGATCTGTTCGTTGGTTGTCCAGGAGTAGTAGATATAGACTGTGCCTACTTCGTACATTCGCTGGCCGGCCTTCGCGCCCCATGCGGAAACTATCAACAACATCGCAATGTATGACAGGTATCGTTTCATGCAGTCTCCTTGTAGCGGTGGCCCCGTCAGGGCCTAGGGCGTCCTCAAGGGCTGCCCTTACGACGCAGAAATCTTAGCCACGTTGGGATAGGAAATCCACCCCAACTGTGGAACTGCGAAGCGCCGGCCCTGGGTAGGTGAGATCCGCGGCCCTAAGAACTGGGTGCCCGTACTACTCGGCGGGTCCCTGGGGGCTCGGTACTATTGTGCTATAGCTCAGAACAGCAATCGAGCGTATAAATAACTCGTACGATGTAGTGAGGGTTTTGGGTAGGCCTTATCCGGGGGTTTGCACCGACGGCAGCCACGGTTGGGGTTGCCAGACGCGGGTCTCCTGCTTCGGCCGAAACCACGCGAAATCTGACGGGAAGGTGTAAGGCCATGATAGTTGCCACGCTAATCTTGATCCTCTCGGCGGCGATGTTCTTCTTTTACTTTCAAGCCACCTGCCAGAGTGTTCTGCGCCGGCAGTTTGATCTGGTGTATTTCAAGTCCATCGCCAGCGCCAACCGGTTGGAGTTTCTGTCTTTGCGACGAGCGCTTGAGGAAGTCGGCACTCCGATCGAATACGCGCGGCTGCGCAGGGCGCTTCGCTGTGATTTCCTTGCCCTGACTTATCTGCTGAAGAATGTCGAGAATTCCAAAAGGCGCTATTCGAATGAGGAACGGCTTCTGATCGCGTATTTCTACACCCAGAGCGTTTCGTTGGCTGTGCGGCGCTTGCTGAACCTGAGCGACAACAAGGTAGCCCTCAGGCTGACCTCCATCCTGCAGTACTTTGCGAACGTAGTTGGCCAGCGCGTCGACGCCGTTAAGCTTGGCAGCGTGACCGCCGAGTGTCTCATCAACGTGTAAGCCGCCCGGGGGCGCACCTGAGTTCGGCCTCCTTATCAGATGCGCCCCATCCCCGCTCTCCAGAAAAGCGATTCTGGGATACGCGAAAGATGTACTGCCCCGAAGCGACTTCCAAGACCACCGTCGAGCCTTCCTGCCTCAGAAAACGGACGCCCTCCGCTTTCGAAATCGGTCTGTCACTCTCTTTCACCAGCTCTGCCGAGGGTGCGGGCAGGTAAACCCACGCCGAGGCATTCGCCGGAATGCGCACTGACAACTCGAAGCCCGCAGCATCCTTTTTCCAATTGCTCTCGACCCGGCCCTGCATCGTGTCATGCCAGGCTTTCACCCATGTTAAATCGCCGACCGGTTGTGGCTTGATGGTAATCTGGTTTGAATCCGCTTCGATGCCTGCCAGACCTGCATAGAACCACTCTTCGATGTGACCCAGCATGCAGTGGTTCTGTGACGAGGCGGGATCGGCGTCCCAAGCCTCGGTTAGCGAAGTGGCTCCCTTGGCCAATTGGGCGCCGTAACTGGGAGGATTGGTGCGGTTGGTCATGGCGAAAAGGAGGTCCGAGCGGCCGCCTTCCATCAGGGCGCGTACCAGGTAGTGATAGCCGATGTCTCCTGCGGTCTGTTGATTTCCCCGGCGAATCACGTCCTCAACCAGGTGTTCGAGCACGCGGCCACGCTCGGCGGGCGGGCACAAACCCGTTACCAGCGGCATCGCCTGAGCAGTCTGGCTGCCCGTGGCGTATTGCCCGGCCCGGCTGTCGAAGAAACTGGCATTGAACGCCGCTTGGACCGCATCCGCCCGCGCCTTGTACGCCTCTGCCTGTTCGTGGCGCCCCAAGCTACGGCACGCCTGCTCGACGACGCGCAGGTCCTGATAATAGGTGGCGGTGGCGGTTACGCCCAGTGGGGTGAGTTTTGAAACCCCGGGCTCGCCCGGTCCAATGTCGTACCAGTCGCCCAGGCCGTACGATAAGATATTATCCGCCGCCTTATTGCCCAGATAGTGGACGTAACGCTCCATGGCCGGCAGGCTCTCGGCAAGCAGTTGCCGATCGCCGTATTTGCGGTACGCCCACCAGGGAATCATCACCATGGCGCTGCCCCATTCCGGCGAATCACGGAAACCGTCGGCGTGCACAGCGTAGTCGGGGGCGGTGTCCGGAATAAGCCCCTCAACCGTCTGCGAATCACGCATATCACGCACGATCTTGGGAAAGTAGGCTGAGAGGTCGTAATCGTAGCCGATACTCGAGGCCATGAGATAAGGCACCTCGAGCCAGCCGAGTTTTTCGCGGTGCGGGCAGTCGGTGACCACGCTCTGGAGGTTGCTGCGCACCGCCGCGTCGATCAGTTTGTGGATGCTGTTGAACAGCGGATTCGAGCAGGAAAACTCTCCGGCCGGCGGCGCCGAGGCGTAAAGGAACTGGCCCTGAAGATCCGTCACCTCGGCAGCGCCTTCCACCTGCACGTAGCGAAAGCCGTAATAGGAGAAATGCGGATGCCAGGTTTCGTCGCCGCCGCCCTCGAGCGTGTAGCTGAAGTACTCGGGGCCGCCCGAACTTCTTTGGGTGACGAAGCCTCTTGCGTCGAGCAGTTCGCCCGGGGTAAGGCGGAGGGAGGCGCCGGCCTTGCCGCGCACCGTGATTTGCGGCCAGCCGGCAAGATTTTGTCCAAGGTCGTAAACGTGAATTCCAGGCGCTGGCTCGCTGACCTTCGCTGGATGGAACACCTGCATAACCTTGATCGGCGG
>JBKQKT010000328.1:0-3917 GCA_052147365.1 Candidatus Korobacteraceae bacterium
GCCTGACCGTCTACGACGCCGCTTATTTGGATCTTGCCATCCGCCAAGGTGCTCAACTCGCCAGCCTTGACGACGCGCTGCAGAAAGCAGCAATGAAGGCGGGAGTCAGCTTGTTCCCGGGCCCGGAGCGACGATAAGTCCAGAGGCCAGCCAGCAGACAACCGACACTTCCTTGTCTCTATCAAGCAGGTGACCTGCTCAAGATATGGGTGATTTCCTCTGAGAGCTTGGCACAGAGCGTGGGCTGCTGAGCCTACTGCATCACAGGAACTTGCACTCCGGGTTGAGAGGCAGACCTGGCACGCCTGCCATCTTGCCCATGACGTAGAGGTAGGTCGTCAGGATGTGTCGGCACAGAGCGTCAAGCTTTACTTCCAGTCCGGGATTCAGGTCAACGAGGGTATTCACGTGGTCGTATCCGAGCGCGACCGGGGGCAATCCAGGCACGACGTCCAGGCGGTTGGCGAAGCGAAGGCTGTTGGGCACAATCCGATTGTAGGTGGCGACAAACTGCGAGTCGCCGGTGCGTGGACTGGCGTATGAGTACACAGCCGGGGTTTTGAAGGCGGTATTGGCCGCCACATCGAGTCCGAGCAGCGTCACCAGAGCCCCGCCCAGGCTGTGACCGGCAATGGTGAGCGAGCTCACGGCGCGTGGAAAAGCAAGTCCCGGCAGGGCCTTTACAACCGTCGCAGAATTCGTGTCGGTGCCCATGCGGAGTGACAGATACATGGCAGTAAAGCCATCGTCCGTGTGACCGGCGCCAGCCATGACGGGGCAGACGACATGGCCGAAGACTGCATCATGGACCCACTCCCATATCCCTTCGGTGCCGCGAATCGCGATGACGACGTCGCCCGCCGGAGCTTGCAGGATCAAGCCGAATGACACGATCAGATTTGCGCGGTTGGGGTTGATATCGGTAGCCAGATCATTGCCATAGATTGTTGCCACGACGTTGTAGTTGGTGTTGCCGATCGCCATCATTTGTCCGGCGTGGTTGGTGAGATCGCCGGGGGCAATGCCATATGCCGCATTCACGCAGAGTGCATATTGGATTGCGACTTTCAGATCTACGGCCATGGGAGGGTTCCTTTCGTTAACTTGCGCGGACGGATGTGAGTGGGAGAGCGGCCATCATACACCAAAAAAAATGCCAGAGCAGCCCCGCATCGGCAGCGAGTCAACGGAATTTCAGGATGGGTCAGTCTTAGCTGGCGCTCAGCGCCCGGCGCAGCATCGTGCCCATAAGAGCCAAACTGCCGCCCAGAATCAGCAGGACTGACGGTTCGCTGACAGGCGTGCCAATCAGTTCCGGGTCATAACCGTTGCCGAGGAGCAGGACTCCACAACCCCCGCCACCGCCGCAATCGAACCCATCTCCGTAGAGACCCGGTCCGAAGGGGATTGTTCCACCGGCGTTGGTTATCGGTGAAGTCAAATATAGAGACACGTATTTGGAGAAATCAGAATTGGCGAAACCGAGCTGGCTGGGCAAATATGGCTGAACAAATACCGTAGCGATGAAATCTTGCGATCCCGCTGGACCGCTGACCATGAGTGAAAAGCTCTGAACTGTGAGGCTGGAGTCAGTAATAAAATAGCCGGTAGCGGTATTGCCGTTACTGAAAAGCACGTCATTAAGAGTCCACTCGATGTCGCCTGCGATCGCGCCGACTGAACTACCAGCCAGCAATCCCAAGATAATTAATATTTTGGAAACCTTGCTCATTCGCCTCTTCCCCTTGCCCGTCAACGTCTCCGTCAACGGCGGCCAGATATGCCCGCTTGGGGAGGGGCAATTCAAACTCCAAAGACGCATCACCTTAAGCTGTTGGAAGGAATAAGGATAACGTCTGTGAAGACGGGTGTCCGACAATCCCTGCGAAAGCGTTTGCCCACGAAAGAGGAACAGAGTTGTCCTTTATTCTTCACGTTGCGTTCATGTGGGTGGATTAGACGAAGCTCGACGTCTGGGGCAGGAAAGTGGACAGCCCCTGTTACTCTTCCCGTTTCAGGAAAACGTCATCGATCATCTGGCGCATGAAGTGACCACCGAATCCGCCGGCACTGGCGGCGAGAATCTGTAGAAACGCTCCGTAGATTTGGCCGCGATCGTGCGGCCAACGTACTACAAAGTGGTAGTAGGCGAGAACAGCGGGAACTCCCACCCAAACCAGCAGCACCCATCGCCACGGGCGGTCCTTCTTCCACGCGCCAAGAAGCATGGTGAAGGCCAGCACGCACAGTGCGGTGAGCAAGGCGTCATCCACTGTCTGGTTCACCCAGCCGGAGAACAGGCCAAACACGATAGCGAGAACGTAAACGAACAGGCTGGTTGGACGAGCACCCACTAGACTTCTTCCGCTGCTGTCCCGTTGCGCACGCGGGCCAGCACGCAGGTCGAGTTGTCGTCTCCGCCGCCTTCGTTAGCGGCGTCGATGAGAGTTGCGCAAGCGGCTTTCAGGGAGGTGATTTGCGTCAGGATGTCTCGAATTGCATCGTCCTCGACATGGCGCAGTACGCCGTCGGTGGCGAGCAGCAGGACATCGCCAGCCTGCGCGGGAAACTCTCCCAAGTCGGGCAACGTGGCGTCGTCCGTTCCCAGAGCGCGGGTAATGATGTTCTGTGCCGAGGAGTGCTTGGCCTGCTCCAGCGTCAACATACCGCGCCGCACCTGCTCCATCACCAATGAGTGGTCCTCGGTGAGTTGGTGCAATTCTCCGTCGCGGAGCAGGTAGATGCGACTGTCGCCAACGTTGGCGATGCTGACAGTGCCTTCCGCAAAACGGACTGCTACCAGCGTGGTTCCCATGCCGGAAGTGTTCTTGTGCGCGTCCGCATATTCAAGAATGGCGTCGTTAGCTTTCTTGACTGCTTCGGCAAGAAGCCGCGCCCCTAGCGGTGTGTCGTCTGCAGAAGTGCTCTTCGCAACTGGTGGCTTGTTCTCGCGAAAATACGAGAGTACGGTATCCACCGCGATCTGGCTGGCAACTTCGCCGGCAGCGTGACCGCCCATTCCGTCACACACCACGAAAATGCCGAGCTGCTGGTCGTAGCCGAAGCTGTCCTCGTTGGACGCTCGTACACGACCCACATCACTCAGTCCAGCCGCGTCTAGAACTAGAGACATGCGATCAAACAGTTTACCCCCGAATGGCCAATCTTGTGAGCAACGAAAGTGCCGGGGCGCAAACAAAATTCAATCCGGCACGAAGATGGGAAAGACAGTGGCTAGTGGACAGTGGCTAGTGGCCAGGAAAAAATTGCTCTCCACTGACGACGAGCTACCGTTTCTCACGGTCTGGTCTTCGCGATCTCTGGTTCCTCGCGGGCACTCGGCTGCTGCAGGTGATAACGAGTCAAGTCTGTACATAAGTAGTCGAAGGCCTCTTCCGGGGTGTTGGCCCAGTGAAATAAATCCAGGTCTTTGGGGGAGATTGTGCCGGCATCCACGAGCGCCTGAAAGTTCACTACCCGGTCCCAATAATCCTTGCCATAGACAACGATGCAGATGCGCTTGGCGAGCTTTTCGGTCTGCGCCAGAGTGAGCAACTCGAATAGTTCATCGAAGGTCCCGAAGCCGCCGGGAAAGACCACGAGTGCCTTGGCCAGATATGCGAACCACAGCTTGCGCATGAAAAAGTAATGAAACTCGAAATTCAGCGCGGAAGTGATGTACGGATTGGGGGTCTGTTCGAACGGCAGATTGATGTTCATCCCGATGGTCTTTCCGCCTGCCTCGGACGCGCCGAGATTGGCGGCTTCCATGATGCCAGGCCCTCCGCCGGTGCAGATGACGAAACGATGACGCTGCTGGCTGACGGACTTGCTCCACTGAGTTACCAGGAACGCCAGCTTGCGCGCGTCTTCGTAGTAGCGCGCCATCGCGACGTCAGCCTTGGCGAGCCGAAGCC
>JBKQKT010000329.1:0-5505 GCA_052147365.1 Candidatus Korobacteraceae bacterium
CTCGCAGGCAAGCATAGTGGGCTCGGTCTCAGGCGCTTCAAAATCTCCCCGGGTCTCCCTCAACCACTCCCTAATTGTGCTACTCGCAGAAATATATTTCGCGGACGACCGGCGCTTCCGCCGCTAGAGCACCGCCATCCCTGAGAATATAGTGTTATGCAATGCAGTTGTGAGGTCATGGCATATGCAGGAATATCAGGACTCTTTTCAACCGCAATCGTGTATTTGCGAGATCCAGATTCGATAGGTGTCTTTCGACTCGGCTCAGGATGACAGCGTGGCAATGAAGTGGCGGGCGGGCATACATGCCGCCCAACCAAGAAATGCTGTATAGAATGCTGGCTACGGTGCAGTGACTGGACCGGCCACGTTCGCCGGCCACTCATCATCCGTCGGTTGCCAGGTCTTGTCGGGGTTATAGAGTTCCATCTTCTTTACAATGTTGAGCGAGTCGGGGCCCAGGTCTTTCTGGTAGACGATTCCGTCGTTGCTCACCATGAAAGTCTTGACGCCCGTCACCCGGTATTCGGCGGGCACGGCGACGAGGGCAAATCCACCAATCATGATTCCCTCGATGACGTAGTTAATTTTGCCCAGTGGCGCCGCCGGACCCTGGCCTTTCAGGATCTTGAAGTAGTAGCCGTGAAATCCATCCTTACCTGATGTGTAGCCTTCCTCCAGCGCCTTGGCCACAGCCTCGCCGATCGGTCCCCCCGATGAGCCATCGGGGTTCTTCCAATACAATCCGTCGTGCTTCCCGGGGCTGCTGATAATCTTCTGCGCGTACTGATTCACTCCGGAGTCGTCGTGAATTTCTAATGCGTATTCCTTCTGCGCTTCGACATAACCGCGACAAACGGTAATGGCGTCCAATTCGTTGGCGCCGATGCGCCGGTAGAGAATGTTCTGCCGGCCCGTCTTGGCATCGAAATACCACTTGCCGTTCTTCTTGACGAGGGGCACCGGGAACGGCCACTCCCGGTCGCCAACAATAATGGTTGCCAGATTCGGCTTTGAGGGATCGGTGGAAATGGAGTTCTTGGCCTGGGCTTCTTTGCCGAATGCGATGGCGTTGTTCTTGGCCTGCACCGGATCGCCGCCGGTAACGAAGTCTTTGCCGTCGGGCCCGAAGATGGCCATCAGCGCGTCCACGTCATAATCGGCAGCGGCCTTGATGACTGCGTCGGCCGCCTGCTGGGGAGTGTCGAAGGCCTTCCCCAGCGCCGCCGGCGTAGCAGCTTTGGCCGGCGTCGCGGGCTGCGACTGCGCCGCCACCATCATCGGCACACATGCGAGCAGCAGAAGGACGAGAGCGGCAGTCATTACGCTGGAGCTGAAGAGTCTGAATTTCATAATTTCCTCCTTCGTTATGATTCGCACGGCCTACCTCCTTCTCCCGCCGCCACCGCCACCGCGCGCACCACCGCCGCCGCGTGAGCCTCCATAGCTGGAAGCGCCGCGCGATTGACTGGCGCGAGCTCCGCTTCCGCTCATCCCCGATCCGCCAAAGGCGCTCCTGTTGCCTCCGCCGCCTGCGCCGCTCGGAACCTGGCGATTGCCGACACGGTCCCCGCCGCCTCCGAAATTTCCACCTCCGTTGCCTCCGGCACCACCTGGGCCGCCTCGGTTGCCAATGTCACGATTGCCGGCACCACCGACGCCGCCAGCGCCGCCAACTCCGCCGGCACCGCCCACGCCACCGCGACCGCCCGCGCCGCCGGGGTTCCGATTGCCGAAGTTGCCCGCCTGCTGGTCCCTGCCTATGTTCTGGCGGGCGTTGGCCTGACGGTTCTGCATGGTATCGCCTCGGGCCGCGCCGCCGAACTTGTTGGCGGTGTTTCTGTCGCCATAGGGCGCCCCGCCACGGTGTTGCGGATTGTGCTGCCAATTGCTGTTACCCCGATTGCCGCCATTGACGCGGTTACCGCCGTTCACACGATTGCTGTTGTTTACGAAGTTATTGTTGTTGTTGATGGTCACGTTGTTGTTGCCGCCCCAACCACAGCCGTAACCCCAACCGCCGCCCCACATCGCTCCCATGGCAACCCCGACACCGAACGAGATCGCCATACCTGCCGCGTAGTATCCCGGAGGCGGGTAGGCGATGGGAGGATACGCGTACACTGGAGGGCCATAGACCACGGTGGGGTTGTAGCTGGGAACGTATACCACCTGCGGATTGGCCTGCTCCACCACGATCACCTGCGTGCTTTCGACGGTCTTGGTTTCGACCTTCACCTGTTCGGACGATTTCAGATTTCCGGCATCTTTGGCCTTCTTGCGCATGCGCTGTACCGCGTCCATTACATCCTTCTGCTGCGCCAGAAATGCGTTTCCAAGGTCGGTCGTCCACTTGATGTTCTCGGCCAGTAGCTTGACGGCATCGGGCAAGGCAGCCAGTCCCTGGATACTGGGGTCCCAGTTTTGTTTCTTTACGGCGTCGGCCAGCTGTTGCTCATTCAGTCCCTTGTTCTGGGCCAGCCACTGCTGCAACTGAATGACCTCGAGTGGATAAGTGGAGGCCACCAGCACCTGGCTGAGCAGCGGATCGGGGTAGAGCGCGATCGGCGCCACTAACGAATCCAGTTGGTCGGCAGGTATCGGAGCCGCGGCCTGAGCCGACGGGGCGTCGGGCAACTGCGTCTGGGTTGCCGCCAGTGCCGTGCTCCCAGGAGCCAGCACTGCGATGCAGATGATCGCTGAGAGCTCGCGTGCGAGCTTAATCAGGCTACTGGCAAAAATCGGTTTTGATTGCATATTGCCCTCTGGCGTTACGTCCGCTTCTTGTTAGGCCTGCGATCAACTATGACAGGTTAAGCGCCGGTCGCCAAGCTTTCCGCATCCTTGGCTGAATTTCCTCCGAGCCAAGCGAGGAACAGCTTATACCCTACCGACAAAACGATGGCGCCGACAAACAGGCCGATGATGCCCATCGCCACGAATCCGCCAATCGCGCCGAGAAAAACCACTGCGATCGGAACCGCGGCGCCACGCCCCAGCAATATTGGCTTCAGCACGTTGTCCATCAAGGCGACGATGACGCACCAGATCAGAAAGATCACCGCCTTGGTCGTGCTGGCGGTCACAAACACGTAGATCACAGCGGGAACCAGTACGACGGCCCCGAACTGAAGTACGGCTGCGATCAGGAAAATCACCGCCCAGAGGCCCACCGCAGGAAGTCCCACGACCAGAAAGCCGAGGGTGGCAGAAGCCGATTGAATGAAGGCAACGCCGATAATACCGAAGGTGACGCTGCGGATGGTGGACCCAACCAGTTCCTGAAACTCAGGCCCCCTCTCACCGAAGAGGCGGTTGGCCAGGGAGCGGGTCAGCTCATAAGCAGCCTGTGCGTTGGCTAAGAGCACACCGGAAACCACGATGGAGAGGAGCAATTGCAGCACCGTCGCGCCCAATCCGGCGGTTGCAGAAAGTACCCCGGGAAGCACGCCTTTAATTTGCGGAGCGAACTCTGTGAGCAATGCTGTCAGGTCTCTGGAAGCCAGAAACCACATCTTTGCCAGGGGAGCGCCTATCAGAGGCCAACCGGCGATGCCGGGTGGTGGCGGAGGGACAATCGGGGCGCCCGACTTTACGTGGGCAGTCACGGCTTGCACGCCCCCGATCAGGCTGTCCGCAAGCAAGTAGACCGGAAGAATCAAGACAGCCAGAAGAGTCAGGGTGAACAATACCGCGGCCAGCACGCCACGCCCTCCCATGAGTTTCTGCAACCTCTCGAAGCCCGGGTAAGCTGCGACGGCGATAATGATGCCCCAGGCAATCAAAGGGATGAACGGAAGCAGAATCAGCAGACAGGCAGCGACCAGCAGAAATGCCAGGCCAATGTGGATGGACACTTCCAGTGCCTGGCTCGCGCGGGTCTTGTCGAATGCCGGGTGTGCAAGTGTCACGGTCGAGTCCTTAGTGTCCCCGCCAGAACGTTCGCAGTTGCCTCCCCGGCCAGACCGGAAACCGGCGGGCTCATCGGAACCATGCTAACACCGCCGGTGCCCAGTTGCGCCCATTTGTTGCGCCCATCTGTTGCGCTCAACTGAGGGCATTGCTCCGGGCACCGGATTGTACCGCCGCTGGAAGGAGCGGCATCCTTTATGTTGTTATGAAAGTACAGTCGTGAGGTCACTTGGCATGTGCAGAAATATCAGGACTCTGTTTAACTTCGAACCTCCTGTAACTGAGGAGGAGGTTCGGGCGGCTTCGCTGCAGTTCATACGGAAGATCAGCGGCTTCAACAAGCCGTCCAAGGCCAACGAAGCTGCCTTCTTAGCTGCGGTGGACGACGTTGCCGGCATCTCGGCCCGGCTCTTGCGTTCGCTTGAAACCACGGCCCCGCCCAGGAACCGGGGAGAGGAAGCGGCCAAGGCAAAGGCTCGCGCCGCCGAGCGGTTTGGTGCATGAGATCGCCCTAATGTACTAGCTGGTAAACATCGACACCGCCGTTGTAATTGGGTACGTAGATTTGGCCTCCATCAATCACCGGGGGGTCAAATTTATTGAACAGGAATTGAACGCCCCAGCGTTGCGAATCCCACAGGACCTTCAGCGAGCCATCCGCCGCCAAGTGAACGGGATCATAGACCAGCAAACGGCCATTCACTACTTGAGCGTTGGCATCCCCATAAGGCACCGTGCAGACGAGAAGCGCGGAATCAGGAGCTGCTCCATTGCTTGAGCCAGAACAAAATCCACCCGGCATACCTCCCGGAGGGTTTCCCCGCACGTCGGCGCTGGCGTATTCGTGGCTTTGAGCGACGTAAGTTAGATTCCCCGCCGGACTGACCGCCCACTTATGCAGTTGTGAGTTCTCACCCCATGCGAAGATGGTCCAGGATTTCAGGAGCGGGTCGAAAAACTGCACGGGCGTCATGTGGAGATGTGCAGTATCACCCCAAGGAAAGAAGTTCAAGGTACGAGGATCGGTCGGACAGGGATCAACCGGCCCCGGACTCATAGTCAGCCATACGGGAGGCGCCGCGAGCTTCTTACAGTTCGCCTTTGGATTCGCGAGGTCCGCAAGGGTCGTCCCGCCGAGGTTTGCGGTCTTAATTGGGTACGCTATTCCATCTTTACCGGCTGCTATGCAAACACCGATGGAGAAAATGCAGGCGGGACCCGCCGACCCCCAGTCCTCATCGGACCACGCGCCGGTAGCCATCTGCGGAAAGACGAGAAGGGTGGGAACGCCCCGATCGTTAAACGTTGCCTCGAGTTTTGCGTTGGCCATCGGCATGGACATGCCGCTGCCAACCGGCTTTACTGCTTCGGAGGCAGCGTTCATGCCGGCCAGCCGGTCAGCCGCTGCACCGCGTGCCCGGTTCTGGCCAGGTCCGTCCACGGAGTCCAGTGATCAACGACCTTCAAGCTGGCTGGAGTTCCGCCTGAAGGCGGCGTGTACTTCAACTTAATGAACGACTCCCCAAACTGGGTCTTACCATCAAAATCCCCGTTGCCGGTGAGCGCGTAAAGGAAGCCCTGTTCATCCGCCGC
>JBKQKT010000330.1:0-2881 GCA_052147365.1 Candidatus Korobacteraceae bacterium
GTCCCTCTCCTCCTGGTCACCCATGTTCTTGCGTTCAGGTTGCTCATGCGGAAAGAGGCCGCCGCGCGCTTGCGTGTTGTGCGCGGTGCAGCTTAAGTCGGCCCGCGCATTGGTTTCGCGCGCTCAAAGGAGGAGTCAGATCATTGAGAATTGGTCGGTCCGGATCAATGAGTGATATCGAGATTTTTCACCAATTGAGAGGGTTGCCTACCAGATGGTGGCTCCGACAACTTCCGGTTGGCCAACCGGGAGTTATCGCGTGGTTGGCTCGAATGAACGGGGCGCCTACTCGCCACTCATCCAAGGTGGGAACTGTATGATTCACTTGCAAAGTGCTGTTACTGGGGGGACAATTCTGGGCGGAGGTAATCCCTACATGAGTCCCAAAACTCCCACCCCAATCAGACCCAAACCACCGGATGCCGAAGTCGGAGAACAAATCCGCCAACGTGCGTATCAGCTATATGAAGAACGGGGCCGCCTGGATGGAAACGCAATGGAGGACTGGCTGATAGCCGAAGAAGAAGTGTTGGGTTCCAGACAAGCTAAAGCAGCCACGGCGTAGCCCTAACCGGATTCTCCTGTTCTTCCCGCCGCCCGCCCAGCCCGGGCGTTTTCCTTTGCAACTTGTCCGCGAAGTAAGAAAACGCTTTTGGCTTACTTCTCAGAGAAACCATTCACCGAGGAGTTCCCCCACGAGGTTCCTATCAGTCCGTTTTGGATCCCAACAACTGTTCCAATGTCAGGCGTACCATGTTGGTCTATCCCGCTAGCGGGCATACCGCGCTATGTTTAACGCAAGCGTTTGGCGCGGTCCTGTCAGCGCCTGTGAGCCCCGAGTCACGTTTATAAATCGGGTGTTGTGAGGGCAGTGCGCCCGAGTCGCTTCTCAGGGCCATTGCCGGAGACGCCTGATGGCACGTTATCTTTGTGTCCATTGTCACTTCTACCAGCCGCCGCGCGAAAATCCCTGGCTGGAAGCGGTCGAACTGCAGGATAGCGCCTCTCCCTATCATGACTGGAACGAGCGCGTTGCCGCCGAGTGTTATCTGCCCAATGGCGCCGCGCGGATTCTCGACGAATCCGGTCGGATCGCAAAGATCGTCAACAACTATGCCCGCATCAGCTTCAACTTTGGGCCGACGTTGCTGTCGTGGATGGAGCGCAACGCGCCGCACGCCTATGAGCGGGTGCTCGAGGCCGACCGCCAGAGTCAGCAATCGTTCTCGGGCCACGGAGCAGCATTAGCGCAGGCATACAACCACATGATCCTCCCGCTAGCAAACTCGCGCGATAAAGCTACGCAAATCGTCTGGGGCATGCGCGATTTCCAGCACCGTTTCCGACGAGACCCGGAGGGTATGTGGCTGCCGGAAACGGCAGTGGATGTGGAGACACTCGAACTCCTCAGTTCGGTCGGCCTCAAGTTCACCATTCTGGCCCAGCACCAGGCCCGTCGGATGCGCCACCAGCCCTGGGAGGAGTGGCTCAACCTCGAGGGTGCTGGCATCGATCCCACGCGCGCCTATGCCTGCCACCTTCCGTCGGGCCGCAGCATCAGTTTGTTTTTTTACGATGGCCCCATCTCGCACGCGGTCGCATTCGAAAACTTGCTCGTCAACGGACCGAACTTTGCCAACCGCCTGCTCAGCGGATTCAATGACAACCGCCCTTGGGCGCAATTGGTCCACATCGCCACCGACGGCGAGACCTATGGTCATCATCATGTCCACGGCGACATGGCCCTCGCCTACGCGCTCGACCATATTGAGCGCAATCAACTGGCAAATATAACCAACTACGGTGAATACCTTGCCCAGCACCCGCCATCCCATGAAGTGGAAATCATCGAGAGGAGCTCGTGGAGTTGCGTGCACGGGGTGGAGCGCTGGAAAAACGATTGCGGCTGCAACTCCGGCGGATGCGGCTCCTGGCGCCAGCATTGGCGGCAGCCTCTGCGAGAGGCAATGGATTGGCTGCGCGATGACCTCGCCAAGTCTTATGAACTCAGCACCCAGGAACTTCTGCGGGATGCCTGGGCCGCGCGCAACGATTATATCGACGCCGTGCTCGATCGTTCGCCCATCAATGTAGACGCATTTCTTGCCCGCCATGCTGTGCGGGACCTTTCCCTCGAACAACAAGTGCGAACTTTAAGACTGCTCGAAGCGCAACGCCATCTCATGTTGATGTACACCAGTTGCGGCTGGTTCTTCGACGAACTGACCGGGCCGGAGACGGTGCACGTCCTGCAGTATGCCGGCCGCGCCGTACAACTTAGCGAGCAGCTCTTCGGCGAATGCCGAGAGGAGGAATTCTTGCGCCGCCTGGAAGCGGCTTGGAGCAACATCCCTGAGTACGGGAACGGACGCCACGTCTACGAGCGCTTCGTCCGATCCGCCATGTTGGACCTGTTGGGGGTGGGCGCACATTATGCCATCAGCTCGCTATTCAACGGCTATCAGGGCTGGAACTCTGTTTACAGCTACGGTGTGGACCTGCAGGAAGCGCGCGAATTGGAGTCCGGTAAGACAAAACTTGCTCTCGGTCGCGCCCGCATTGTCTCGAACATCACACGCTCGCGCTTGACCGTCGGCTTCGCCGTGCTGCATTTCGGCGATCACAACCTGAGCGCTGGGGTTCGCCCCTTCCAGAGCAAGAATGCGTTCCACGTGGTGGTTGAAGAAGCCAGCCAGGCCTTTTCCAGTGCTGACTTGCCGGAGTGCCTGCGCGTGATTGATCGCCATTTTCGGGGCGCGACCTACTCGCTGAAGTCCCTGTTCCGCGATGAGCAACGACGCATTCTCAGTCGAATCGTCGACTCCACCGTGCACGAAGCCGAGGCCATGTACCGCCAGGTGTACGAGCACCACGCCCCATT
>JBKQKT010000331.1:0-4993 GCA_052147365.1 Candidatus Korobacteraceae bacterium
CCATGGCTACCGCGACCGCCATACCCATAAGAATGCCCACACGAAATCCATGGAACAGGCCCTGCGACTCCGACCCGCTCAGCAGCCTGGCAATGGCATAGGCCAATAGAAAATTGCAAAGCAGTGCGATTAGGTACGGCCAGAAATTCGGATGGGCCTTATACGTCTGCAATTCTTCAGGCGCCATTCGAAGGCCGGATGTCCAAGCATTGGAAAACACCGTAAACCACACCGCACCCAATAACCAGTGCACGATCGCCGCCACCAGGACGGCGGGCCAGTTTAGTCGCATCGTATCCCCCTGAGTGCTATGCGCGAACGATACCGATTTCCGACCCGTTGTGCAAACCAAGTGTATTGCACCTGTCCAGCACGGCTCGGGGATCGTTTCCCTGCTCGCGCAGTCGGCGCAAGCTGACGGCGTCATGCCGCTTGGCCAGCCGCACACCAACCTCATCGCATACCAGGTCGCAATGGTAGTAGGCGGGAACGGGCAGCCCCAGCGCGCGAATCAGGAGTAGTTGCCGAGCCGTCGATTTCAGCAGATCGGCGCCGCGGACTACTTCGGTGATTTGCATCGCGGCATCATCGGCGACTACGGCGAGCTGATATGCCGGCACGTCATCCCGTCGCCAGACCACGAAGTCACCGAAATGCTCGCCGGCTACGTAATGTTGAGGCCCGAGGCGGAGATCGTCGAATGCAATGTTCTCGCCATCGGGAACGCGAAACCGCCAGTTCACGCCAGCAGGCGTTTCATGCTGCGAAGCCTCACTCTGCTTCCCGCGGCAACGGCCGGGATAGAGCAGCTCATCGTCGGCCTCATTCGGAGCTGTTGCAGCGTTGGCTAAGTCCTTGCGCGAGCAGCTACACGGATAGATGAATCCGCCATCGCGCAGTTTGCGCCATGCCTCAAGGTAAAACTCGCGCCGCCGGCTCTGTTCGTACGGTGCAAACGGCCCGCCGACATCAGGACCTTCCTGCCAGTGAATGCCAAGCCAGCGCAAGTCCTCGATCATAGCCCCGGCGAATACTGGCTTCGAGCGTTGCGGGTCGAGGTCCTCATTGCGCAAGACCAACGTGCCACCGTACGCAATCGAGCGCTGATAAGCAGTCCAGAAAGTGCAGGCGTGCCCGATGTGCAGCAAGCCGGTCGGCGAAGGCGCCAGCCGTCCGCGATACGGCGAGGCGGGCATGGTCGGCACGGCATACATGAGTTGATTCTAAAAGGCGATCCGCCCCGCGTCAGTCCAGCGCACCTACAAGCTCCGGCTCTGGCTCCAACTCCTCCTGTAGCATCGCGACCGGATGCGGTTTCCTGACGCGCTTCGGCGTTTGCGGATGCAGGTCGCGCGCGTTGCGCAGCAGGAGGAGCAGCGGAGCCATGCAAAGGAAAATGACGCCCATGACCCAGAACGCCTCGACGAACGACAGCATCGCGGCCTGCTGCTGCAACATGCCGTAAATCGCTCCCAACGACTTCTTTGCCGCATCCACCGAGTTGTAGCCATGCGTCTGGAACCAGCTCTTCATTCCCTGAAGCGCCATCTGCGGGCGCACGTCAAATGGAGTTATGTTGCTGACGAGCTGGTTCTGGTGCACCTGATTGCGCCGCGCCAGGAAGGTGGTCATGGTGGCGATGCCGAAGCTGCCGCCGATGTTACGCATCAGGTTGTAGATGCTGGTGGCGTTCCCCATTTTTTCCTTGGCGATGTTCGACATGCTGACGGCCATCAAGGGGATGAAGAGAAACGCCATGGCGCCGCCCTGGATCACCTGCGGCCAGAAGATGTCCCAGTACCCGGCGTTCAGGTTTAGGTGTGAGAGGCTGAACATGCTCCAGGCGCCAACCACCATCCCCATGAAGAGCAGCTTGCGCGGATCGTAGCGATTGGTGAGGTGGCCGGTAATGGGCATCATCACCAGCGAACCCAGGCCACGCGGCGACAGCGCCAGCCCCGCCTGCAGCGCTGGATAACCCAGCAATGTTTGCAGAAAGATGGGCAACAGGACCAGGCTGGCGTACAGCACGAAGCCGAGCATCGTCATTAGAAAGACCCCTGCGCTAAAGGTGCGGTCTTTCAGCGCACGCAGGTCCACGATGGGATGCCTGGCCATTAGTTCACGTATAACCATAGCGACCAGTCCAAAGATGCAAAGCGCCGTCCACACCCGGATCTGATTGCTACCAAACCAGTCCTTGCGTTGGCCGGTATCGAGAACGACCTGTAACATGCCGAAACCGAGTGCCAGAAAGCCGATGCCCCATAGATCGACGCCACCGGTTTTGTGCTTGCCGATGTAGGGCGGGTCATGCACGAAGGCGCTGACCATCATGACCGAGATAGCGCCCACCGGCAGGTTGAGATAGAAGATCCAGCGCCAGCTGTAGTTGTCGGTAATCCAGCCGCCGAGGGTCGGCCCAAGAATGGGTGCGAAAATGATTCCCAGCCCGAACGCGGCCATCGCCGTGCCGTGCTTCTTGGGGGGGAAGGTCTCCAGCAGCACAGCCTGGGACAAAGGCTGTAGGCCGCCGCCGGTGAGGCCTTGCAGAACGCGGAAGAAAATAAGCCATTCCAGGCTTGTCGCCATGCCACAGAGCAGTGACGTCAAAGTGAAGCCTGTAACGCAGGTCATCAGCACCCGGCGGCGTCCGAAGCGGTTGGCCAGCCAGCCCGACATCGGCAGAATGACGGCGTTCGACACCAGGTACGAGGTAACGACCCACGTGCCCTCGTCTACTGTCGCGCCCATGTTTCCCGCAATGTGCGGTATGGAGACGTTCACCACCGTGGTGTCGAGGATCTCCATGAACGTGCCCAGCATGACGGCGATGGTCACGATCCAGGGATTGACCGGTTTTGGTGCGTTTTCCGGCATTGCTGTTAAGAAAAATTCTAGCCATCTGCGGCGAGGTTGGCTGTGACGGCGGACACGTAGCCGTGCCCATGGTTTTGCTAGCGCCGTTAGCTATCAGCCGTCGGCTCCGGACCGCGTTTTGCGTTTCTGTATTTGCCATCGGCTCCGAGTTCTCCCGTCTCCTTTCTTCATCTCCAAGCCTTCCTCGACTTTCTTGTCACTAGCCCTATCCCTTCCGGCTCTTTGTTTTCCGGAGGTTACGAACTGTTTATCATGTATCCTCTTGAGCCGAGGGGTCTGGCCGCTACTTCATAGTTTCTATTGGATTTAGCTGCCACGGGAGCGCCGCGGTGTGCGGTCGTGCCATCCTTATCGTCGGCATAATCGGCCCGTATTCAGCGATCCAGGGTCGCTGCCAAGTGCAGCGCAGAGGTCAGGCTGCGGGCAAGCTCCGGCTCGATGTAGCCGGCAGCCAGCGCCGACCGGACCCGCGCCAGCCCGGCCTGCACGCCCAGCATGTCCGTCATCGGCGGCAAGTTGAGGCGTCCGGCGCGGCGGTGCGCCCGCGCCATCCTGTGCCGCCGCACCTGCAGCACGAGGTGATGGCGGCAATGCCTGCGGCCTCCCACCGCCGGCTGGCGGCACAACCTGCCGCTCTCCATGATGTGCGCGCATAGGCGGATTATCAGGCGCGGCTGAGCGGCGACGTTTGCCTGTTTTATCTTCGCCTCCGGCCAGAGGCCCAATTGCGCAACGGCAAATTTCATCAATCCGTTCCCCTAGAACACTGACAATATTTCAGGCTAGGCACAGGCGAAGGGCAAAGTCACGTGGGAACAGCGCGGTCAACTTACGAAGGTAACCAGAGATTCCCGTTTTGGGAAAATGCGCTGACATCCCCAATCCGCCATACTGGCAAATCGGCTCAGAACCTGCGATTGCGTTACAATGTATCTCAGAGGCTGAGGTTATGGGCACCACGATGGTTCACATTCGAGTAGACCAAAAGGTCAAGCAGAAGGCCGCAAAGACCTTGGAGGCCATGGGCATTTCGATCTCCGATGCGGTGCGTATGCTACTGGTCCGCGTGGCAGCGGAGCAAGCCTTGCCCTTTGAGGTCAGAGTTCCCAACGCGACAACGGTGAAGGCAATGGAGTCGCTGGAGAAAGGTGAGGGCAAGCGCTTTAAGTCTGCGGACGATCTGTTTCGAGATCTGGGTATCTGACCTTTGCGTGACCTCGTAAGCGGTGGGCAGTTTCGGCGGGATGTGAAGCTAGCAGAGAAACGCGGCAAAGACATGGGCAAGCTGCGCGAGGTAATCCTCTTACTGGCGGAGGGTGGTCCTCTGCCGCTGCGCTACCGGGACCATCCGCTTGGAGGTAAATGGAGGTCTTATCGTGATTGCCACATTGAGCCTGATTGGCTGCTCATTTATAAGATTGACGGCGAGGACGTCCTCTTAGCTCGCACTGGAACGCACCCCGACCTCTTCTAGGATCCACCACCATCCAGGGACCAAGAAGTAATCAAGCATGGCGAGGGAGCAGTGAATCGAATTGTGGGTGTCAATGAGAGAGCTGCGAACCATCTGCCGCGAGGAGGCTAAGCGTAATCAGCGGTAGCATCGGGATTCTTACAGCAAGGCAGAGGCTGGATGCTACGATAATTGTTTATGTCCGCTCCCGATTCCCTGTTTGTCCGCGCCTGTCGGCGCCTTCCGGTCGAAGCCACTCCGGTTTGGTTCATGCGCCAGGCCGGGCGTTACATGCAGCAGTACCGCGACGTCCGCAAGCAGCACTCCCTCGTTGAAATCTGCAAGAAGCCTGCACTCGCGGCTGAAGTGACTATCACCGCTGCCGAATTTCTCAGCGTTGACGCCGCCATCATCTTCGCTGACCTGCTGCTGCCGCTCGAGGTCATGGGCCTGCCATTCCATTTCTCGGCTGGAGAAGGCCCGGTAATCGAAAAGCCGGTTCGCAGCGCCGGGGATGTGAAGGCACTGCGGACCGATCGCGCCGCCGACCTTGGCTATGTGGCGGAGGCGGTCGGTCATGTGGTGAAGCATTTTGGACCCAAGTTGCCAGTGATTGGCTTCTGCGGCGCGCCCTTCACGCTGGCCAGCTACATGGTCGAG
>JBKQKT010000332.1:0-3324 GCA_052147365.1 Candidatus Korobacteraceae bacterium
GGCATACGGACGCCGCCGCACAGCTTCGGTCAACTGTCCACCCTCGTCGTAGCCGATGTAGCCGGGAGGCGCGCCGATGAGCCGCGAGACGGAGTGCTTCTCCATGTATTCCGACATGTCGATGCGAATCATGGCGTGCTCATCGTCGAACAGGAATTCGGCCAGCGCTCGCGCCAGTTCGGTTTTGCCCACACCGGTTGGCCCGAGGAAGATGAACGAGCCGATCGGCCGCCGTGGATCGCTCAGGCCCGCGCGTGAACGCCGAATCGCATTGGAGACGCGCGTGATGGCTTCATCCTGGCCGACAACGCGCTGGCGCAGACGGTCTTCCATCGTCACCAGTTTTTTCACTTCGCCTTCCAGCATCCTCGACACTGGAATTCCGGTCCACTTGCTGACGATCTTGGCGACGTCTTCCTCGTCCACCTCTTCTTTCAACATGCGCGACTGCTTGCCGTCCATGGCCGCGCTGAGCTTTTTGACCTCGGCTTCAAACTGGGGCAGCTCGCCGTACTTGATTTGCGCGGCGCGGTTGTAGTCGCCTTTGCGCGTGGCTTCCTGCTCCTCGAGCTTCACGCGCTCGATGCGCTCCTTCAGCTCGCGCACTTTGGCGATAGCTTCCTTCTCCTGCTTCCAGCGCGCCTTCAGCGCGTTCGCTTCCTCCTTGATATGTGCCAACTCTTTTTCCACGGCTGCGAGCCGTTCGCGCGAGTTGGGATCGTCTTCGCGCTTCAGTGCCTGGCGCTCGATTTCGAGCTGCGTTGCCCGTCGCTCAAGCTGGTCAATCTCGGTGGGCATGGAATCGATCTGGATGCGCAGCGATGCCGCGGCCTCGTCGATCAGGTCGATGGCTTTGTCCGGCAGAAAGCGATCGGAGATATAGCGGTGCGACAGCGTCGCCGCAGCGACGATCGCCGAGTCCTTGATGCGAACGCCGTGATGGACCTCGTACTTCTCGCGCAGTCCCCGCAGAATCGCGATAGTGTCTTCCACGTTGGGCTCGCCAACGAAAACGATCTGGAAGCGGCGTTCCAGCGCCGGGTCTTTTTCGATGTACTTGCGGTATTCGTTGAGCGTGGTGGCGCCGATGGCGCGCAACTCGCCACGCGCCAGGGCCGGCTTCAACATGTTCGAGGCATCTATCGCGCCTTCGGCAGCTCCCGCGCCGACCAGCGTGTGCAGCTCGTCAATGAAGAGAACAATCTGCCCCTGCGACTGCTCGATCTCCTTCAGCACCGCCTTGAGGCGGTCTTCAAACTCGCCGCGATACTTTGCGCCAGCCAGCATTGCGCCCAGGTCAAGCGCGATGATCCGCTTGTTCTTGAGCTGTTCGGGAACGTCACCCGAGATGATGCGCTGCGCCAGGCCTTCCACGATGGCGGTCTTGCCCACGCCCGGCTCGCCTATGAGCACCGGGTTATTCTTGGTCCGGCGCGACAGTACCTGGACCACGCGGCGCACTTCTTCGTCGCGGCCGATGACCGGATCGAGCTTGCCCTTGCGCGCCAGCTCCGTCAGGTCCTTGGCATAGCGCTCCAGCGCCTGGTACTTCGCTTCGGGATTCTGGTCGGTGACCTTCTGATTGCCGCGCACCGCGGTGAGGCCGCGCAGAATGTTGTCGTAGGTGGCGCCGGCTTTGGCCAGGATCTCCTTGGCCGGATCGCGCTTCAGCTTGGTGATGCCGAGCAACATGTGCTCGGTGGAAACGTAATCGTCCTTGAAGTCAGCCGCCTCTTTGAAGGCGTTCTCCAGCATCTGCGAAGCGGCATCGGAGAGATGCGCCTGCGTGGCGCCGCTGCCGGAAACCTTCGGCAGCTTCTCGATCTCGCGCATGGCCTCGGCCTGCACCGTTGCCGTGTGCAGTCCAACGCGCTCCAGAAGCGGAGGAACGATGCCTTCGCGGTCTTCGATCAGGGCAGCCAGAATGTGGACCGGCTGCAGCTCCGGATTGCCGTGCTCGCTGGCGAGGTCGTTCGCCCGCTGCATCGCCTCCTGGGCTTTAACGGTTAACTTGTCCCAACGAATTGCCATGGGATGCTCCAGTGGATAGTGGATAGTGGTCAGTGGATAGACAGGGCCAAGGCTGCTCCATTATCGCGCAATTTGAGATCTGATGTGCATGACGGCCTTGACTAGCCACTATCCACTAACCACTGCTTTCAGCTTTCGCCCCCGGCGAGTTCCGTCGGTAAACAAAAGGGAGGCAATGTTACGCCTCCCTTGAACTCCCCAGTTCGTCTCCCTCCCGGAATCTCACCGAGGGGCGAAACTTGGATTAGGCAGCCTGGCCTTTGCTTGCGGTGTGGGTCTGGCTCTCGGGCTTCTTGCCTTCGATGCCCTTCTGGCTGCCAACCGTGACCTTGATCTGCTTCGGCTTGGCTTCAGCGCGCTTGGCCAGCTGGATGGTCAACACGCCGTTGTCGTACTGCGCGTTGATGTCCTCCGTGTTCACGGTGTTCGGCAGCGTAAACGAACGAGTGAAGCTGCCATAGCGGCGTTCAACGCGACGGAAGTTCTCTTCCTTCTCTTCCTTCTCGAACTTGCGCTCGCCGCTGACGGTCAGAGTGTTGTTCTCGACCTTCACGTCGAGGTCTTTCTCGTCGATGCCGGGCACTTCCAGCTTCAACTGGACGCTGTGCTCGTCCTCGTAAACGTCCACTGGCGGCACAAAGGCACCGGCGGTCAGCGAGTCTTCGCGTCCTACGGCGTACTGCTCCTCGGCCAGACGGCTCATGCGGTTCTGTAACGCGTAAAGTTCACGAAAAGGGTCCCAACGGGTCAATACTGTCATGGTTTCAACTCCTCCAACTGGAAATCTCTGGTTTGAATTGCCTTCGCTAATTGAGATTGTTTAATTAGCGTAAAGTAATCATAAAATATGAGCTAGATGTTGTCAAGTAGTGAGCGAGAAAATCTCATGAATTCTAATTAAGTAATTTATTTTCAATTCATTAGTTTGACTATGATGCACTTCAAATAGGCCGTCTCCGGCACGTTCAGCAGGATGGGGTGGTCTTGCGCTTGGCCGCGCTTTTCCAAGATCCAAACGCGGCGGCCTGCATCGGCTGCGGCCGAGCCCAACATCTCGAGAAATTCAGCTTCGCTGACGTGGAACGAACAGGAGCATGTAACCAGGACTCCGCCCGGTCGCAGCATCTTCAGAGCGCGGAGGTTCAGTTCTTTGTAGCCGCGCAGGGCGGTGGCAACGGCGCGCTTCGTCTTGGCGAAGGCGGGCGGGTCGAGCACGATGGTGTCGTACTGCCGGCCAGCGCTGGCGTAGTCCTTGAGCAGGTCGAAGGCATTGGCCTCAATCCATTCGATCTC
>JBKQKT010000333.1:0-8186 GCA_052147365.1 Candidatus Korobacteraceae bacterium
GCCATTCCGGCGGAATTCTTGCCCCCGGACTACCGTCCGCATGGCTTCAGGATTACCAAGGTCGATGACGGGGCCGCGGCTGCTGCAGGCAAGGACAAGTAAGCCGATCCCACTTTAGGGTCACGTGAGTTTGACCTTAGTCGGCTTGACATTTGCCAACCGCAGCTTATACTCAAAAATTACATGTCTTACGCGATCCACAATACGACAATGGTCATGGCTATGTGCATGTGTACCCGTGTCGGTCTGTGGGTTGAGCGAAGAGCGGCAATCGTTAAAGCGTAAGTAGCCGCAAGGATTCTCGAACAGCCCACGGTCCTGATGATCGTGGGCCGTTTTGTTTTTGAGGCCACAGGTTCCAGGAAACATCAAAAATCGAGGAGAGCGATCGCGATGAGTGCCAGCAATGGAAAGCCAACTTTCAACTTCGATACCCTTGCCATCCATGGCGGTCAGGACGTTGATGCGACTACCAAGTCGCGCGCCGTTCCGATCTACCAGACCACGTCCTACGTGTTCGACGATGCCGACCATGCCGCGCGGCTTTTTGCGCTGCAGGAGTTCGGCAACATCTACACCCGTATCATGAACCCTACGACGGATGTCTTTGAGAAGCGCATCGCCACGCTCGAAGGCGGCGTCGCCGGCCTGGCGCTGGCTTCAGGACAAGCCGCCGAAACGCTCATCATCATCACGCTGGCATCAGCCGGAGATGAGATCGTTTCCACTACTTCGCTCTATGGCGGCACCTATAACCTGTTTCACTACACGCTGCCCAAGCTTGGCATCAAGGTGAGGTTCGTGGATGCCGACGATTTCGCCCGGCTGCGCGCCGCCATCAATGAAAAAACCAAGGCCGTTTATACCGAGACCCTGGGGAATCCCAAACTCGACATCGTGGACATCGAGCAATTGGCGAAAATCGCGCATGAGAACGGTGTTCCGCTGGTCATCGATAACACCTGCGCAACTCCGGCCCTGTGCCGGCCCATTGAGTGGGGCGCTGACATCGTCGTCAACTCCGCTACCAAGCTCATCGGCGGTCATGGTAATTCCATCGGCGGTGTCATCGTGGACAGCGGCAAGTTCGACTGGGAGGCCTCGGGGCGCTTCCGCGATTTTGTGGAACCCGATCCTTCGTACCACGGTGTCTCCTACACCAAAGCATTCGGCAATCTCGCTTTCATCATTAAAGCTCGAGTGCAGGGTCTGCGCGACACCGGCGCCTGCTTGTCTCCATTCAACGCGTTCCTGCTTCTGCAAGGCGCCGAGACACTGCATCTCCGCATGGAACGACATTCGGAGAACGCGCTCAAAACTGCTGAGTTTCTGTCGAGCCATCCCGATGTGGAGTGGGTGAACTACCCCGGGCTGCCAACCAGTCAGTACTACCAGCGAGCCAGGAAGTACCTGCCTAACGGGGCCAGCGTGCTGGTCACCTTTGGCATTCGTGGCGGCTTCGAAGCCGGCAAGCGCTTTATCAATTCTCTGAAGCTGTTCAGCCTGCTGGCCAATATCGGCGATGCCAAGTCGCTGGTGATTCATCCGGCGTCCACCACTCATCAGCAACTAAGCGAGGCCGAACAGCGCGACACCGGCGTGACGCCCGAGCTGGTGCGACTGTCCGTCGGCATCGAGGACATTCGCGACATTATTGCGGACCTTGATCACGGATTGCGCGCTGCCACCGGCAAACTACCGGCCTCTGAAAAGGGCAGCCAGCAACCGGCACAGGCGGCTGGGGATTGAACATGAGCGGAGGGTTGCAACCAACTAGGGAAGGCGAAGTAATCCTGGCGCAGGATGCGCCATTTCGCCTGGAAGCCGGCGGCTGGCTGCAACCGGTTTCGGTCCGCTACGCCGTCTATGGCGAGTTGAACGAGCACCGAGACAATGCTGTGCTTATCTGCCACGCACTGTCCGGCTCGGCCCGAGCTGCCGACTGGTGGCCGCAAATGTTCGGCAGCGTTTTTGACTTGTCGCGCGATTGCGTCATTTGCACTAACATTCTCGGCTCGTGTTACGGCTCGACCGGGCCCGCCTCGATCAACCCAGCTACTGGCCAGCCTTATGGCCCTGATTTTCCGCAGATAGCTGTTCGCGACATTGTCCGCTCGCAAGCGCGGGTGCTCGACGAGATCGGGGTTGAGCGTCTGCGTATCGTCATCGGCGCGTCCATTGGTGGCATGCAGGCACTGCAATGGGCGGTGGATTATCCCAGGCGTGTCGAGCACTGCATCGCCATCGGCACGGCGCCTCTTTCGGCAATGGGCTTGGCCTTGAACCACCTGCAGCGACAGGCAATTCGGCTCGATCCAAAATTTAACGGTGGAAAATACGCCCCAGGCGACCAACCCAGCGGCGGACTGGGACTCGCCCGCGCTATCGCCATGTGTTCGTACAAGTCAGCAGAGCTGTTCGACGAGCGTTACGCGCGCAAGCCCAACCGCAATGGCGAAGATCCGCTACGCTCCTTCGAACACCGTTACGACGTAGCGGGGTACCTGGATTACCAAGGCCAGAAGTTCGTGCAGCGCTTCGACGCGAATGCCTACATGGTCATCTCCAAGACGATGGACACTTTCGATCTGGCGCACGGCTATGCATCGGAAGCGGAGGCGCTGAAGCGTATCCAGGCGCACGTTTCGCTGGTGGGTATTACCTCCGACTGGCTGTTTCCGCGGGAAGATGTTCGCGCTTTGGCCGAGCGCATCGAGGCAGCAGGAGTCCCCTGCGACTACACGGAATTCGAATCGTCGCATGGACACGACGGATTTCTGGCCGAGGTGGGTGCGATCGCTGCTGTGGTATCTGGGCGCTTTCACGCGCGGCGGCTTGCAGTGGTCAAGAACCGCGCACGAGTGATTTGCAGTTAAGAAAAAGGAGCAAGAAAATGACCGTCCTCACGGAACCGAAGACATGCAGTTTCCCTCGCAACCTTTTGAGTGACCGGGTCGCCATCGTCACGGGCGGTTCCCGCGGTATTGGGCGGGCAACGGTGCAGCGTCTGGCCGAGGCCGGCGCTCACGTGGTGGTCAATTACATCTGCCAAACCCAGGAAGCGGAGGATGCGGTAAACGGCGCGCGAGCCCTGGGGGTGCAAGCGTTGGCCGTGCAGGGCGACGTGAGTCAGACCCACGAGGCCGCCGCTGTCGTGGACAAGGCATTGAGCTATTTCGGCAGGCTGGACTTAGTTGTCGCCAATGCGGGCATCTGGGAGGGCGCTAAGGTCGATGAGATGAGCGACGATGTGTGGGACAAGGTCATCAACCACAATCTGCGTGGAACCTGGACAATCTGCCGCGCCGCGGTGCCAGCGCTCAGGCGGCAGGGGAGCGGCGCCATCGTCATCGTCAGCTCGACCGCCGGCCAGCGTGGCGAGGCTGGGTATTCCAACTATGCTGCTTCCAAGGGAGGCCAGATCAGTTTTGCCAAGTCATTGGCCATTGAGCTAGCGCCCAACATCCGCGTCAATTGCGTCGCTCCCGGCTGGGTTGACACCGAATTGAATGATCCCGTCTTCGGTCCGGGCAGCAACGGCTACAAGCGCGCAGTCGAGCAGGGCATTCCATTGCAGCGCATAGCCACTGCCAATGATGTAGCGAACGCTATCGTCTTCCTCGGTTCTGATTGGACACGACACATCACGGGCGAAGTTTTGAATGTCAACGGCGGCTCAGTGCTTTGCGGCTGAGCAAAACAGACTTTTGAAAAAGGTAAAAAGGGAGCCATCGCCGCTCCCTTTCTCACCTGATGTTATGTCCTACCGCTGCGGCGGCTTGGAGGTGGTGCTGTTCGGAGGATTAGAGGTCGAACTACCGGTCTGTCCCATGCCATTCGACGAACCGGTCACGTCCGGATTGGTCGGCGGCGGCGCTGCGGCATCAGGGGTGGCCGGCGAGACTGTCGTTGCGTTCGGGTTAGTGCTGGGAATGGCACTCGGGTTCCCATTGGTCATCGAGTTGGGTTTGGTGTCTGGCGGCATAGTGCTGCTCGGATTGGTGGCCGTGCCGTTGGGATTGGTAGCGGCATTAGGGTTAGTGGTGCTCTGCATTCCGCTTGGGTTCTGCGAACCAGCGCTTGGCGAACTTACCGAAGACCCCGGCGACTGAGCGCCGCCTGTAGTCGATTGCGCGAGGGCCCAGCATCCGGATAGTAAGAGTGTTCCTGTGAGTAAAACCAGTCTCTGCTTCATGTCGTCCCCTTTGAGTCTCATCTGGAAGTTGAAACGGCTGCATATAATCGGATGGGAATCGCTGAACGCGAGATGCCTAGCAGGCATTTCTTTGAGGACTGGCAGAGCCTCTTACCGACCCCTAGCACGATCCCCCGGTTTGTGCTCGTTTTCCCTGCCAGAAATTCAACAAAGACAAGTCCCATTCGAGAGCTTGCAATTACAATGATCTGTCTTCGTAAAGGCAGAGGGTCAGAATGTCCTTCGTCAGATACCTGATGTTGCTATCACTCGTGGTTTGGATTGGCGGTCTTATATTCTTCGCTTTCGTGGTCGCACCCACGGTCTTTGCGGTTCTCCCCACCCGGCAACTCGCCGGCAACGTGGTTGCTCGAAGTCTCGGAATTCTGCACTGGATGGCGATTTCCTGCGGCTTTGTATTTGTCATTACTTCCATGCTCGACTCCCGCGTCGTGAATGGCGTTGCTCAGCCGTTCGCCGTGCGCAACCTTTTGATCTACGCCATGATCATCCTGACGCTGGTGGGCATGTTCGCGATTGCATCGCGCATGCTTGAGTTGCGCCAGCAGATGGGAGTGATTGATGACGTGCCGCACGACAATCCTCTGCGCGTGGAGTTCAACCGCCTACATGTCTGGTCCACGCGAATCGAGAGCTCAGTACTGGTTCTGGGCCTGGCGCTGCTCTATCTGACCGCGCGGCGAATGTCATGATGAAGTTTCGAGTTTCAAGTTTCCCGTTTCGAGCAAGAACTGCACGCCAATAATGTTTCCCCGCGGAACAGGCTTGCGAAGAGCTAAAGGCCAATAGCTGACAGGGAGGTATCTCCGTCTGGTCGCTGGAGCGAATAGCGAAAGGCAAAAAGCGAACTCATGAAAACCGGAATCATAGGGCTGCCCCAGGTGGGCAAAACCTCGTTATTTGTAATGTTGACCAAGCAGTCCGTCGCACAGCGCGCGCACGGAGGCTCGCGCGAGGCGCATCTCGGCGTCACCAAAGTACCCGACGACCGCCTCGATCGGCTGGCAGCGCTCTACAACCCAAAAAAGCTGGTGCATGCAAGCGTCGAATACGCTGACGTTGCGGCCCTCAGCAAGGAGGCGCTGAACGAAACCGCATTTGCCGCCAACCTGCGCAACGTTGATGCCCTGGCGCACGTCGTACGCGCCTTCGAGGATGATTCCATCCCTCACGTCGGGTCAGTCGATCCGTTGCGCGATATCAAGAACATTGACTTCGACCTCGTCATCAACGACCTCGGACAGGTGGAGAAACGGCTGGAGCGCGTCGAGAAAGACCTGAAGAAGATGAAGTCGGCGGAGATCGAGCGGGAGCACGACCTGCTGAAGCGCGCCAAGGTCCACCTCGAGACCGAGCGTCCCTTACGCGAGATGGAAATGACGCCGGAGGACAAGAAGCGCGTCCGCGGGTTCATGTTCCTGAGCGAGAAACCGATTCTTTACGTGCTCAACATCGGTGAGAGCACGGAACTCGGCAAGGATCTTGACGAAGCGGTTTCGAAGTACAGCGTCAACGAAGTCGCTGCGCGGCCGAATACCGGCGCGCTCGCCGTCTGCGCCAAAGTCGAAGCCGAGCTTGCCGAGATGAGCGACGAGGACGCGACCGAATTTCTCGCCAGCTACGGATTGAACGAGAGCGGGCTGGTGCGGCTTATCCGCAAGACGTATGAGCTGCTGGGCCTCATCTCATTCTTTACCGTTGGCGAAGACGAGTGCCGCGCCTGGACCATCGAGCGCGGTACCAAAGCGGTGAATGCCGCAGGCGTCATTCACACCGACCTCGAACATCACTTCATTCGCGCCGAAACCATTCACTGGGACCAGTTGCTGGAGGCTGGTTCCGAAGCCGAAGCCCGTGCCCGCGGCACCCTACGTCTGGAAGGCAAGGAGTATGTGGTGAAGGATGGCGATGTGATGCACATCAGGCACAGTGGATAGCGCCTAAGGCAATTCATCGCCGTCTCTCACTGGAGCAGCCCGTAAATGTCCAGCTCGCTGCCTGTTCCGACGTAGACGTGCCCGTCAGCCACGGTAGGCACAGTGAACTTTACAGCCGGCCCCGCTGAATCGCGTCCTCCCGCCTGCTGGCTGTTGTAAAGCTCATGGCCGAGGTTCGTCGGGTCGTAGGCGTGCAGAATGGCTGACCCGCCGTCGGGCTCGGCAGTCGTCTCAATCTCCCACAAAATCCCGTCCGAGGTGCCATTTGCCGAGAGGGAGGAAGTTGCTCCGTGTACTCCGTACACTACCTTGCCCTTGGAAATGGCTGAATTCGAAAGCAGGCCGGTGTTCGAATTCCAGCTGAACGCCCTCACCACATCCGACTCGCAGTGATAGTACAGGACGCCGTTCCATAAGGTTGGGGTGGCGAAGATGTTGTCGAACTCCTGTACGCCTGTCTGGACGACTTGTATGACATGGTCGTTGAGTTGGTACTGGCCCATATTGTCCCGGTTCATCACGAAGATGCGACCGTCCTTGCCGCCGCCTATCAGCTCGTGAGGGTAGGGCGAGGAGTTCTCGGGCATAATGATGGGTGATCCGCTGCCGAAATCGGCATCGTTTTGGCGGAGCCACGCTTCGTTTGAGGGTTTGAAGTAGTCGAGGATTGAAAGGTCGCTCGCCTGCAGGCGCAGCGCCGAATCGTTATAGTCGGGCGCGGGATCGTTCAGGTCCACGCCGGTGATGAGATAAAGGTCTCCGGTACTGTCGTCAATGGCGGGCGTTCCTCCCCACAGGCCGCCGCCGGCGCCATCGGGCGTGTCGTTGAAAATGGCCGTCTGCAGCAGCGTCGCCTTATCGTAGGCCAGAATCCAACCGTGATTGCAATGTCCGAAGCTGATGTAAACGACATTGGTCGCCACGTCGAGCGCCAGTCCATTGCGTTGGTAACAATTGCTCTCCAGGGTAATTACGCCGTTATTGTTATCCCATCCGTTGCCATTGACGGTGCCTGTTACCACCACGGGACCGCCAAACCTCTCGTTGCCGGTAGTGACATCGAGCGCGTGCAGGCGAAACACCTTATGGCCGTTTTCAATACCGTCGGTCACAACGTACATCACGCCCGTGGTGCTATCGATCACCGGCGTTGAGGTGATGCCCAGCAGCGGTTTGATGCCCTCGGGGTCGTTCACCGGGACAGGCGCAGCCAGGTGCTGCGACCATAATGGCGAATCAGAGAGGCCATCGCCGTCGAAGGCGTACACGGTATCGTTCTCGGTTGCGACGAATACCACGTTGTGGGAGACCCCGTTAATCATTATGTTAGGCAGATAGAGCGGCTGGGCATAGATCTGTCCGTCCACCGGGAGCGCCTGCAGCTTGCCGAACTGTTGCTGGTTTACATCGGACGGCTTCAACACGGTCTCGATGGCATTGACGCCGTCGCGCACGTCGTCGTTATGGTAGGTCATTACCGCCGCCGTTCCGGGCGGTGCACAAACGACCGTGACCGTGGCATTCGCGCTGTACGAAAGCAGCGCGGCACTCGTGGCTGTGACGGTATGCGAACCGGTATCGTCCGGCGCGGTGTACAGCCCTTGCGCGGTTATTGTTCCCACCGAGCTGTTGCCGCCTGCAATGCCATCCACCGACCAGGTGACGCCGTTGTTTTGAGTGCCCTGCACGGTAGCCGTGAACTGCTTTGTCCCGAGCGGCGCCAGTGAAACGTTCTGCGGAGACAGTGTCAGGCTGATAACCGTGACCGTTGCACTGGCGCTCTTCGTACTGTCAGCCACACAGGTTGCGGTCACCGTGTGCGCGCCCGCAGACGCCGGCGCGGTGTAGAGGCCGCTGGTGCTTATGGTGCCGACGCTCGTATTACCGCCATTGATGCCATCCACTGACCACACGACCGCAGTATTCGTGGTGCCGGTCACGGTCGCCGTAAACTGCTGCGTGGTGTTGACCGCTAGGTTTGCCGAAGTCGGAGAGATCGTAACCGTGATAACCGGCGGGGGAGGACTGACTAC
>JBKQKT010000334.1:0-8614 GCA_052147365.1 Candidatus Korobacteraceae bacterium
AGGTCGGAAAACGCAGGCACCGTGATGTTCACATCGTAGCCGACTCCGGCGGCTTCAACGATGGCCTGGTTGGGATGCTTGGCTATGAGCCGTCCGCGAAGGTGCGCGATCATGCGGAACGATTGTAAATGGTTGCTCTCCACCACAGAGACACAGAGGCACAGAGCGTTGCAAAGATCATTTTCTGCCGCCAGCGATAAACTGGACGACACCATGGAATTGTCATCACGAGCCCGCCTCGGCGGGCGAGGGATCTGCTTTTTCGGAGAAGTGACGGGAAAGCAGATTCCTCGCGGAAAAACCGGGCGCTCCCAATGACGACCCAGGTGGTCGTTCGGCTAACCGCTGCCTCGTTGCGCCGCGCGCCTGTTCCCCCCCGCAAGTTCTTCAATCGCCACCCAACGACGGTGGGGCGCGAGCTTCTGGGCAAACTGCTCATCCGGCGTGAAGGCCGAAAGCTGCTTGCTGGCCGAATCGTCGAAGACGAAGCCTACCTTGGGGCGAACGATCCGGCTGCGCACGCCTATACCGGTTTGACTCCGAGAAACGCTGTGCTCTTTGGTCCGCCGGGGCATGCGTACGTGTACTTCATCTACGGCAACCACTATTGCCTGAACGTCTCTTGCATGCCCGAAGGCCTGGGCGAGGGTGTTTTGCTGCGCGCCATGGAGCCAGTGTTCGGGCTGAACGCGATGGCCCGTGCGCGGGACGTTGAGCTGCCCGCCTCGCCGAGCACAGCACAACTGCGCTTGCTTTCCAGCGGACCGGGCCGCATGTCGGAGGCGCTGAGCATCACTCGCGCGCGCGACAACGGCAAAGACCTGACTTCGCGCCATTCGGATCTGTGGTTCGCTGACGACGGTTATCGCCCGGAACAAATTGGGGTCACGCCGCGCATCGGCATTAAGAAAGCGGTCGAACGGCCGCTGCGCTTCGTAATTGCCGGGAGCCCATTCGTCTCAGCGAAAAGGGTAAAAACTATCTCTTGAAATGCTGGTCCCCGCCCTCTGCATTTCACGGAACAAACCTTTTCCCGCTGCCGTACCTCCTCGCCAGAGGACGTCCGCGTGCCAACCTTGATTCAAGACCTGCGCTACGCCTTGCGACAGATGCGGCTTGCGCCTGCTTTCACCCTCACCGCCATTCTGACGCTTGCCATCGGCATCGGCGCTACCACGGCCATCTTCACCCTGGTGCACGCCATCATGCTGAAGTCCCTGCCAGTGACGGACCCCACCCGGCTCTATCGCATTGGCGACTCGCAGGTGTGCTGCGTTGTAGGCTGGGAGGACGACGACTGGAGCCTGTTTTCCTATCAGCTCTACCAGCGCCTGGCCGCCGCCGCGCCCGAATTTGAAGAAACCACCGCTTTCCAGGCTGCCGAGAACACCTATGGCATTCGCAGCGCCTCGCGAGACCACGAGGCCCGTCCGCTGCGTGCCGAGTTCGTCACCGGCAATTACTTCCACGTCTTCGGCGTGGGGGCCCTGATGGGCCGAGTCATCGCCCCTTCCGACGACCAGCAGTCCGCGCCGTCGGTTGCCGTAATGAGCTATCGCACCTGGCAGCAGTCCTACGGGGCAGACCCGTCACTTATCGGCACCACCTTCTTCATTGACGGACAGTCGGCCACCCTCATCGGCGTCGCGCCGCCCGGTTTCTTCGGCGACACCCTGCGCAGCCATCCTCCCGATTTCTGGCTGCCCGTGCAGCAGGAAATCCTGTTCGACGGCAAGAACGCCTTGATGAAGACCAATCACTCTAACTGGCTGTATGCCATCGGCCGCCTGCGGCCGGGCGCTACCACCGATGGCCTCGCGGCTCGCCTGACGCCGGTGCTGCAACAGTGGCTGCGCACTGAGGACGACATGCCCGCGGAGATGCACTCCCAAATCGATCCTACGATTCCCCACAAATACATCAAGCTGGCTCCCGCTGGGGGCGGCATCAGCACGATGAAGGAAAACTACGGCGCCAGCCTGCGGATTTTGCTGATGGTTTGCGGGACCGTGCTGCTGATTGCCTGCGCCAATATCGCCAACCTGCTGCTGGCACGCGGCACTGCCCGCCGAATGCAGACCGCGGTGCGCATCGCGCTCGGCGCCACCCGCCCGCGCCTCATTCGCCAGTCCCTGACCGAAGCCGTGCTGCTCTCGCTGATTGGCGGCGTGTTGGGACTGGCGGTCTCCTACTTCGGCGCCCGCGTCATGCTCGCCCTGGTGTTTCGTAACGCGCCCATAATGCCCATCAGCGCGGCACCATCATGGCCGGTGCTGGGCTTTGCCTTTCTGCTTTCGCTGCTGACGGGTGTGGTCTTCGGAGTGGTGCCGGCGTGGTTCAGCTCGCATTCCGACCCGGCGCAGGCGTTGCATGGGGCCAACCGCAGCACCCACGAGGCGTCCTCCCTGCCGCAAAAGTTGCTGGTCATCGGCCAGGCTGCTCTCTCGCTTGTGCTGCTGGCCTGCGCGGGATTGCTGGTCACCAGCCTGCGCAATCTGGAACATCAGGATTTCGGCTTCGCCACCGCCAATCGCGCGCTGGTTGAAATGAATCCGCCGCTGCCCAGCTACACGCCCGAGCGTCTGGACGCTCTCTATCGCGCCATCGAGGACCGCTTGCTGCAATTGCCCAACGTGCAGAGCGTCAGCCTGGCTCTCTACAGCCCGCTCAGCTTTGACAACTGGGGCGAGTTCATTGCGGTCGAGGGCAAGGGCGATCCCAAACCCAGCGAAGAGAGCGGCTCGTCCTGGGACCGCGTCAGCCACCATTACTTCTCCACGATCGGCCAGAGCATTGTGCGCGGCCGCGATTTCAGCGAGTCCGACAACACCGGCTCCCGGCGCGTGGCCATCGTTAACCAGGCCTTTGTCAAGCGCTTCTTCCCCAGCGAGGATCCCCTGGGAAAGCACTTCGGCATGAACAACTCAAAATATGCCGGAGACTATGAAATCGTAGGCGTGGTGCGCGACGCGAAGTACATCGATCCGGAAGAGCCCGCGCACCCTATGTTCTTCCTGCCGCTGGAGCAATCCATCCATTACAGCGACAACATCATGCATGGGTTCGAAGAAAAGTCCCACTTCATCAGCGGCATCCAGTTGCGCTTGCGGGGCCCGGCCACAAACCTCGAGCCGCAACTGCGCCGCGCGCTGGCGGAGATCGACCCCAACCTCACGGTCATCTCGGTACAAACCATGGACGAGCAGGTCGCTTTGAACTTTGACCAGCAGCGCATGGTAGCGCAACTGGCCGGCACCTTTGGCATCATCGCGCTTCTGCTGGCCGCCATCGGCCTCTACGGCCTGACCGCCTACTCTGTCGTGCGCCGCACCAGCGAAATCGGAGTGCGCATGGCGCTGGGCGCTGACCGCATGAACATCGTGCGTCTGGTGCTGCGCGGCGCCTTCCTGCAGGTTGCCATTGGGCTGCTCGTTGGCATTCCCCTGGCGATTGGCGCCGGCCGCCTGATGACGGCGAAGCTCTTCGGCGTGCGCAGTTGGGATCCGGGGATCTTCGTGCTGGCCATCCTGTCGCTGGGAGTGTGCGCCGCCGTCGCCAGCATCCTGCCCGCACAACGTGCCGCTTCGACTGATCCTGTCAAGGCCCTGCGGGCGGATTGAGGGGCGGGATCCGTCTCGACGACCCACCCATTCATCACAAACCATTCGCCGCGCACCGGCCGCATGCAATAGACTGAGAAGCTCTCGATATCCATGGATCCCATACCCCAGATGCGTGCCCTTGGCCGGTCCCGCGGCCACTTCCTGCGCGAGGCAGCGCTGATTGCGCTGCAGACCATGCGCGCGCACAAGCTGCGCTCGTTTCTGACTCTGCTCGGAATCATTCTCTCGGTTTCCACACTGATTCTGGTCATCGCGCTGATCAGCGGCATGAACCTGTATTTCGCCCAGCGCGTCGCCAATCTTGGCTCCAATGTGTTCCTGGTCG
This sequence comes from Candidatus Korobacteraceae bacterium, assembly GCA_052147365.1. Lineage (GTDB taxonomy): Bacteria > Acidobacteriota > Terriglobia > Terriglobales > Acidobacteriaceae > Bog-257. The sequence goes on from JBKQKT010000334.1 coordinate 3,949, forward strand.
ACAAAACCGGCATCGTGACCGACTGGCAGGACCGGATCAATGCGGAGCGGCGCAACCGCGATATCACCTGGGAAGACTTCGTGGCGTTGCGCGATGAATTGAAATTTCCCAAGGAGGTGGGCGTGGAGGTCCGCACTCCAGCCAGGGTTCGGGCCGAGCACCGCGACCTGGAGGACGTGGGCATCCGCGGGGTCACCGCCAACATAGCCGAAATGGACATTCAGGAAATAGCCGGCGGCCGCTACATCAGCGACGGAGACAATGAGCACCACGCCGGTGTTGCGGTGCTGGGCGCCGATGTGGTGAAGAAGCTGTATCCTGGCCGCGATCCCCTGGGGAAGACCGTGGCGATTGATGGCCAGGAGTTCACAGTTGTCGGCTTTTGCAAGCCGGTGGGCACCGTCTTCGGACAATCGCAGGACAACTTCGTGTACATTCCCGTCCGCACCTGGTTGAAGATGTACGGGCAGCGGAAATCGCTGAGCGTCAATATCCAGGCGCGCGGCCCCGAGTACCTGGCGCAGACCCGCGAAGAGGCTCGCGTGCTGATGCGTTCCCGGCGCCACCTATCCCCCAATGACAAGGACAATTTCGGCATCGTGGCCAGCGACAGCCTGATGGGCCTGTGGAAGAACCTCACCGGCACGCTGGCCTCCGGCATGGTCGCCCTGGTTTCCATCTTTTTAATCATTGGCGGGGTCGTGATTATGAACGTGATGCTGGCAGCGGTGACCGAGCGCACGCGCGAGATCGGGATTCGCAAGTCCCTGGGCGCCAGGCGGCGTGACATCATGTCGCAATTTCTGGTGGAGTCCACCGTAATGTCGGCCGTGGGGGGCGCCATCGGAGTCATTATTGCGTGGCTGCTGGCCGTGGTCGTGCGCAACACCACTCCGGTGCCGATGGCGGTGCCGATTGTCGCCGTCATCATTGCGATTGGAATTTCCTCAGCCGTGGGAGTGTTCTTCGGAGTCTATCCCGCGCGCAAGGCCGCGCGACTGGACCCGATCGAAGCGCTGCGGTTCGAAGCGTAGTGGATAGGTCTAAGATAGACTGAAGGAACCCATGGAACCCGACATCGCACAACAACGTCAGCAGGCTCACGCTCTACTCGACATGCTGCCGGAAGAGAAGCTGACCGCGGTGCGCAGCTTGCTGGAAGTGATGGTGGAACCGCTGTCGCGTTCGCTGGCCTCAGCGCCCGTGGAAGAGGAAGAAATCACCTCCGAGACCGCTGCCGCGCTGGAGCGTGCCCGCGCTTCGCTGGCCCGTGGCGAGGGCATTAGCCACGAAGACATTCTGCGCGAGTTCGGCATGAGTAAATGACCGAACCGCCAGCACCCCAGCGGATTGCGGTGATCTGGCCAGAAGAGGCCCGGGCCGATCTCCGCGCTATCGATCGCGACACGGCGATGCAAGTTCTTCGCTGCTTGGATCGCTATCTGGCTGACCGCCTTGGCGATGTTAAGAAGCTCAAGCCTCCGCGAACCGGCTTCCGGCTCCGCTGTGGCGACTATCGGGTATTCTTCGATCAGAAGGACGAGCATACCATCAACGTCATCGCCGTCCGGCACCGCCGCGAAGCTTACCGCTAACGCATGTGGGTTTTTGTTTCGAGCGTTGCGGGGCAGCTGGGAGCAATATGGCCGAACATAACTTGCAACACACCATCTCGCTTCTCACTCGCACCCCAGCCGCCCTCGATGCGCTTCTGCGTGATCTGCCGGAGACCTGGACCTTCCGCAACGAAGGCGAAAACACCTGGAGCGCATTCGATGTCGTCGGACATCTGATTCACGGCGAGCGTACGGACTGGATGGTGCGGACGAAGGTGATTCTCCAGTCTGGCGAGAGCCAGCCGTTTGAGCGCTTTGATCGCTGGGCGCAGGCACGGGAGAGTCAAGGGAAGTCGCTGGGTCAGTTACTGGATGAGTTTGCCCGTTTGCGGTCAGAAAACCTCGACGAGCTGCGGGCCTTGAATCTGCGGCCGGAGGACCTGGAACGGCGCGGACGCCACCCTGTCCTCGGTGTCGTCACTCTGTCACAGTTGCTGGCGACCTGGGCGGCCCATGACTTGACTCATCTCCACCAGATCTCAAGGATCATGGCCCACCAATATCGGGAGGCTGTCGGTCCATGGACCCAATTCCTTGGCGTGATGCGGTGCGCCGGACACAGCTCTTGATAGTCACGACCCTGAATAGTTAGCGGAATAGAAGCTCGGGATTAGTGATGCCGGCGACGCCTGTGTTCTAATCGATGGGACGCCGAACCACACGGCATAAGTCGTGCGAATCATAGCAACTGAGGAGACCACAATGAAGAAGACTGCCACATCTGCCCTGATAGTTCTCATCACACTGCTGGGGTGCAACATAGCCGTGTTCGCCCAGGCGGCACAGACCGCCCCACAGAGCACCCCCGACGCGCAGCCGAATAACGTCCGGAACCAGGACATCGAGATGCTTCGGGCCAACCTGCGCCAGCAGCGCAAGGAAATCATGGCGCAGAACATGGTCCTCACGCCCGACGAGGCCACCAAGTTCTGGCCTATCTTTGATCAGTACCGAAAGGAAGCCATCAAACCCAACGACCTCCGCTGGGAAGTCATAAAGGCATACGCAGACAACTACGGCACCATGACCGATGCGCAGGCGCAGGACTACATAAAGAGAGCCAACGACGTTGATATTCAACTGCTCGCGTTGCGCATGAGGTATGTGCCGATATTTGAGAAAGTCATCTCGGCCAAGAAAACTGCCTTGTGGTACCAGATCGATCGCCGTATCGACCTGCTGATCAATCTGCAGTTGTCGTCAGTAATCCCAATGGTAAATGCCAGCCAGTAAGCTGAGGCTGAGTGCCCCATCCAACAAATTTGGGTGGGGCGCCCGGCAAAGATCTTTCCCTTTAATTCCCGACTACGAACAGATGCCCGTCGTTCTGGCTGTACACTTTTCCGTCTCCGCCAATCGAGAGCGGAGTGTAGGCAGCGCCTAGAGCTTCTTTCAGAAAGAGCCGCTGTTGCCACTGGGTAAAGACCCCATGATGACCCTGCGCAACGGAATAGATATTTCCGTCCTCGCTGGTCACGTACACCAGACCGTTGACGTCGATCACCGGCGCATTGACACACCACTCGTACCCATTGGGGTGATTCTGGTCTAGGGTGGTGTTTTGGAACGACCACTCCACTTGCAGACTGGCATTGAGCTGTGAAACGTAATACGGGCCTGGCGGCAGTGACGCGCAAACCGGATTATTGAAGTAGCAGTAAGCGGGGCCGCCATAGTGGTTGTCTTTGATCAGAACGGAATACGTGCCGTCATGCTGGTACACCCCCGCCGTCGAGTCCCATCCGAAGGTGTAGGAGTTGAGAAAGTTCCCCGCGGCATCGAAGTGAAAAAGATGCCCGCGGCTGAAGTTGTAATTATCCACCGCGGCGAAGAGCACCGACCCGTCAGGCAGGACGGTTGGCGTGGACGAGGCTTCGTCATACACTCCGCCCGAGCCCCGCGCGTTGGTTGTCGGATCCACTCCGACGGCGGTTCCGTAGCGGCAGGAGTTCGGCTCGTCATTGACTCCTTTAGGCGCGATCGGCAGCAGGACCCCGCACCCGTCCGTCAAGCGATTCTGAAGCGAGGCGACCCACTTCACCGTGAGGTCCGGATTCACCGCCACCAGGTAAGCAACCAGCCCATCGAAGTGTGCGACGCTTACGTCATAGACGGTGCCATCGGGTGCAACTGCCGGTGCAACATTAACGCCCGGACGCTGCGAGCCGCAGATCACCTTGGGCGGGCTGGCAACTCCAACCGGGGGCCACGGCAGCGACGCGCCTCCGTCACCTAAGTCGGCGAATGTTCCCAGGCAGCTGATCGATTTCGCGGGAGGCGCGTTCGGCACCAGGGTAGCGTAAGTCACTGTGGCGGCAGAGCCATTGGGTGTAACTTTCACCAGCCACGCGCCCGCTACATCGTTCTGCTCCCAGGGATTGCCGTTCGTATTGAGCTCGATGACGTTGTAATAGATGTTACCGCTGTTATCGGCGGTCAGCGGGCCCGAAACGAACGTGTTGGCAGGATTAATCGACGCCCCCGAGAAAGGATTGATGTGCGATAGAGCCTTCCCGGTAAGCGTGTTCACCTTCCACAGCGTGCCCCCGGCGCCGGGAACGTAGAGACTTCCATTGGCCAGGACCGGGTGAAAGACCGGCTCCCACCCCTGCAAACCAACCTGTCCCAGAAGATAATTTGATGCATTGGGCTCCGGCTTCCAATCGGTGGGAAACGTCCACACCACTACCGGAGTGTTCTGTTGCCAGTTGTAGCGCACCACATTCCATTGCACCAGGTTCCACGCATTGGGTCCGCAGGGAAAACCATATTCCCAAAGGCCGCTGGGCATGCAGGAGGGGTAAGTCCCACTCTTTTTCATCATGTAGAAGCTGTTGCCATCGATGAGGGTAGCCTGATAGTGCGCAAGCAACTCGCCCCCGCTCTCGTTCTGTTCCTGCTGCGTAAAGGGGTCGTAAACGATATCGGCGATTTTGTTGTTCAGTTGTTGCCCGGCAATGTTGACCATCCCGGTGTGTTGCGCATTCCGGGCCCACTGGGACCAGAATGGCTGGGCATTGCCGCGATCAGTAAGCAGCAAAACGCTAACC
>JBKQKT010000335.1:0-5507 GCA_052147365.1 Candidatus Korobacteraceae bacterium
GGCCGGGGTTCTTGCCCAGGCGTTCCAGCACCAGTTCGAGGCGGTGATCGGGATGCACGTGCGCGAAATCCCGGATGAGCAGCGCAGTAACGGGAGCACCAGCCCGCCCCGACTTCACGGCCTGCTCGATTTGACTGCGTGTAACAAGACCCGAATACGTTCCATCTGTGCCGACCAGAAGAGCCTGCGAGTTGGCATTGGCGAAGAGCTGGAACGCATCCTCGACCGAGGCATCCGGCGGGACGAGGATGAACTCGCGGGTCATAACGTCCTCGGCCCGCCAGCTCAGGGACGGCATGTGCGCGCCCGGTTGCGGCATGTGCACGTTGTCCTGCTGCAGCAGGGCGTGGTACAGCGAGGTCGGCTGGAAGCGTTTGGAGATGGCAAAGCTGATCATGTTGGCGATCATCAGCGGCACGAAAACCTGGTAGTCCTGGGTGAGCTCGAAGATCATGAACACCGAGGTCATGGGCGCACGGATGATGCCCGCGAAGAGCGTGCCCATGCCGACCAGGGCGTAGGCGCCGGGATCGCCGGTGGGAAATGGGGCGAAGCGGTGCATGAGCACGCCGATGGTGCCGCCAGCCATGGCTCCCAGATAAAGGCTGGGCGCAAAGATGCCGCCTGCGTTGCCGGAAGCGTAGGAAATGATGGTCGCCACCAGCTTGGCGACGCACAACAGCATCAGGGTCTTGAGCAGCAGAGAGCCGTTCAGCGCCTGGCCAACGTATTCGTAGCCCACGCCCATGACCTGGGGAAAGAAAATGAGGATGACACCGATGACCACTCCGCCCATGGCGGGCTGGATGATGCGAGTGCGTTTCGGCATGCGGAGAAAAATTCTGCGCAGCCAAAGCAGGCCCTTGGAAAAAATCAGGGAGACGATGCCCCCGACGATCCCGAGCACGACGTAAGCGATCAATTCGGCGGGGTCTTGCAGTTGATACTGGGGGACATGAAAGATGGGACTATTGCCCAGGATGGAGCGTTCGACCACCACGGAGGCCACGGACGCCACCACCGCCGAGCCGATCAGGGCAGCGTTCATGTCGCCGATAATCTCCTCCAGGGCGAAGATCACGGCCGCGACGGGGGTGTTAAATGCGGCCGATAACGCTGCTGCTGCCGCCACGGGGATCAAACTTTTCGCGCGCTCCGGCGACAGGTGAAACCACTTGCCGATGGAGGACGCGAGGCTGGCGCCGATCTGCACCGAAGGCCCTTCCCTGCCCATGGAATGGCCCGAGCCGATGCAAAGCACGCCAGTCAGGAACTTGCCGAAGGCCACGCGCCCGGGGATGTTGCCCTGGTTGAGATGGTAGGCAGCCTCGGTCTGCGGCACGCCGCTGCCGCGGGCTTCGGGAAAGAACTTGTAGAGCAGAAATCCGGTGACCAGGCTCATCAGCGTGGGCACCAGGATGTAGCGCAGATTGGATGGGGAGACGCCGAACAATTTGTAGTTCGCAACCTGAATCCCCAGGGTGAAGAGCACGGCCGCCAGGCCGGCGATGATCCCGATGAGAATGGTAAGGGCGAGAAAGATGTGGTTCTCGCGCAAACGCAGCCTCTGCAGCAGGGTCAGGTCCGAAGTGTTCATGGCTGCATAGCCTTGCGCGCGCGGCCAATGAGCAGCAGCGCCTGGTCCTCGGGGGAGGCTTGTCCGCAGGTGGCGGAGGCGGCTTCTTCCATGCGGAAGATGAGTCCTGCGCCGGAGCGCACGGTGTCAAAGTCCGGCTGCCGCTTGGGATTGAGCTTTGCCGGCATGGCGAGGGCTTCGGTTCGCAACGATTGCATCTGTTGGATCGCCTGGCTGTCGAGGGTGTGGGCAAGGCAGCTCTCCAACCGCTGCGACGCGTGCTGTAGGCCCTCAAGTAGCCGTGTCTGCCGCTCCTGGGGGGACAGATGCGGAACCAGCGGGTCTTCGGCGAGTACAAGTTCGGCCAGCGTCAGAAGCTGCCGCGTCTGCTCGGAGCTCGGATCGAGCTCCAGCGCAGAGCGCAGGTAGTCCACGGCCTTGGCGTAGTCGCCAAGCTGAAAGGCGGTCTCGCCTGATCCGCGCAGCGCGTCAACGTTGTGGCTGTCAAGTTTGGCGGCGGCGGCGTAATTGTTGAAGGCGCGATGGAGGTCGCCTGCTTCCAGAAAGAGTTGGGCCAGTTTCATGTGGGTAGCGACGTCATCCGGCGACCGGGCTTCAAGGATGAGCAGTTCGGAGGAGGCCAGTTCGCGTTGCTGATGCTGGAGCAGGAAGCCGATCAATTCGGTGCGTAGCTGCAGGCGGCGCTCTTCCGCACGATCTCCCTTCCACTGTCCGTACAGCGCGTTCTGATAGTAGTGGATTGCCTCATCCACCTTGCCCTGAGCGGCTGCCAGACGAGCCAGGTAGATGTTGATCTCGACATTCTCGGGATCGGATTCGCGCAACTGCAGCAGCAGTTGTTGCGCCTCAGCATCATGATTGCCGGCAGCCAGGGCATTGGCCAGCGCCAGCATATATTTCTGGTTGTCGTGGGCGTTCGCCGTGGCCCGGCGAAACGACGGGATCGCCTGTTCGACCTTTCCGGAGGCGATGAGTTGCTCACCCCGCTCGTACCAGATGGCGGCGATGTTGGCTTCCGTATTCTGCTCCCAGACCGCCATTCTGCGGGTGAAAACGAAGACCCCGAAGGCAAGCAGCGAGAGCACCACCAGCAAGAAGATTTGATTGTTGAAGATGCGAGGTATGGTTCTTACTTGCACAGACGGCAAGCTCCGGGCAATGAGATGCGGTGGCTGCTTACGGGGAGTACCAAAGTTTCTATTTCATTTGTAGCACATTGCGCCGAGGGAATGGCGATCCGATGCAGGTGCTACCAAGACTCCAGACGATTTCGCAACGGTAGACCTGGCGACAGGTACGCTGGTTCACTACACAACCCCATCATGATTGGCCGTTCAGTAGGGCGGATAAAGCCGATTATCTTTGGGACCCGCGGATACCATGCCGCGGGTCCTCCTTTTGACCCGCGCATAGAGCGCGGTGACACACCAGGCGCGGGGATTACTTTAATGCTGAAGTAATTTTCAAGCGGGCAATAGGCAAATTACTTTAACATTGAATCATTCGCCTGAGGCTCGAAACTATCCACTGAACACCAGCCACTATCCACTGTTTCTTCAGATTCCCAGCCCGGTAACTCGCCATCCTGCGCCGTGTACCTTGTGGCGGATGTTGAGGGTGATGAGCAGCGCGGTCATGGCTTCGACGATGCGCGCGTTCTCCAACTTGCCGCCGTCGATGGCGCGCACGCCGGGAATCTTGGTCGCCAGCTCGGAGGCCACTTGGCGCGCGCGATCGTCGTCGCTGCACACAATGACGTCGCAATCCACGGGCTGATCGCCTTCCAGAACAGTAGCGGAGAGGCTGTGAAAGGCGGCGGCCACGGCCACGTTCTTGCCCACGGCCTCCGCCGCCTGCTCCGCCGCTGAGCCTTGCCAGACGCCCAGTACGCGCGTAGGCCGTCCGCCAACGGCGGCTGCCAGCGGGACGGTTGCATCAATGAGTATGGTTCCTGGACGGAACGAGGGCTTGAGCTGCTTGAGGAGTTCGGCCTGTCCGGCGAAGGGGACGGTGAGTACCACAATGTCGCACATCTTGACCGCGGTGGCGTTATCGGCGGCTTCCACGCTGGCCAGGGGGCCGGCGGTTTCGACGATGCGGGCGGCAGCGGCGCGGGCGCGTTCAGCGTCACGCGAGCCGATCATGATGGACTCCCCGGCGCGCGCCCAGCGCAGGGCCAGTCCTGAGCCTTCCGGGCCAGTGCCTCCCACGATGGCGATCATAAATGTGTGACCATGTTCGTTCCAGTTCCGACTGAGGTGGAGCACGCCCTAATGAGCTTCGGACAAAGTAGGTGGCGTGCCCTTTGTGTCAGGGCACGACTTCAGTCGTGCCGATGAGTCGTCTACTTTTTGTTATCCCGAGCGGACTTTAGTCTGCGAGGGATCTGCTTTTCGAACGCAAAGATCTCTGCCGTCCCTAAAGGGACTCGGGGCTAATTTTCTTACCTTACCCAGGGCTTCCGCCCTGGGCTAAGCTCTTTCGCCCCTTCGGGGCTGGGCTTGTGCGAATTCGTACCGTCCTGCCAACCACGAGGAGGCAGCCACACAGATCCAACTTGCGGATGCCGCGCACGACGACGAAACGCCGGGTCCTTCCCACAAGACGACCTACGCAACCGCTTCACCTTCGGAAGAACTACCCGACGGTCCCGCGACAGAATAAATGTATTTCGTGTAGACCGTGTTGCGTTGCGCGGGGGTGCGACCCAGCTCCAGAATGCGCTCCTGAAACTCGGCGGTCGAAATATACTGCCCGGCGGTGGCGCCCGCCAGCCGCGAGATGTTCTCCTCGAAGAGCGTTCCGCCGTAATCGTCGGCGCCTGCCAGCAGCATCAGTTGCGAAACCTCGCGGCCCAGCTTAACCCACGACACCTGAATGTGGTTGATGGCGCCCGCCAGCATCATGCGCGCCAGGGCATGGACTTTAAGATGTTCTTCCAAGGTTGCGCCCGCGCGGGCAAGTCCCTGTGCGAAGAGCAGCGTGTTGTCATGAATGAAGCCGAGGGGCACGAACTCGGTGAAGCCGCCAGTGCGCGACTGGATCTCGCGCAGTAGCAGCAACTGGTTCACCCAGTGCTCGGGGGTCTCGCGGTGGCCGTACATCATGGTTGAAGTGCTGCGGATGCCGCACTGGTGCGCGGTCTCGATGACCTCGCGCCACTGCGCCGTGTTGAGCTTGTTGCGCGAGAGCACGTGGCGCACGTTGTCATCGAGGATTTCGGCAGCGGTGCCGGGCAGCGTGTCGAGTCCGTTTTCCTTCAGCATCAGGAGGTATTCGCGGATGGGCATGCCCGTCAGCTCGACGCCGTAAACCATCTCCATCGGCGAGAAGGCGTGGGCGTGCATCCTGGGCGTGGCCGACTTTACCGCGCGCAGGATGTCGCGGTAGTAGAACGGCGGCAGATCACGCGGCAGGCCGCCCTGAATGCAGACCTCGGTTGCGCCCCACTGCTCGGCCTCGCGCGACTTCTGCGCCACCTCATCGAGCGAGAGGAAGTAGGCGGTTTCGTGCTGCGAGCCGACGCCGAAGGCGCAGAACTTGCAGCCCACAAAACAGACGTTCGTGAAGTTGATGTTGCGAGTGACGACATAGCTGATGACGTCGCCAACCAGTTGCCGGCGGATTTCATTGGCTGCCACGACCAGGCCGAAGAGCTCATCGCCCGTGGAGTTGGCGAGCAGTAGACATTCGTCGCGCGTGAGCGCGCCGCCGTCAAGATTGGCCAGGACTCTTTCCAGCGCCGTGCGCACCGGCGCAGAGACGTGGTGTTGGACGTCATCCCACGCTGTGGTACGGAGGGTCTGCGGGTTGGCCCAGGGAATCTGCAATCATGGCTCCCATTTGTATTGTCATCCCGAGCGACGAGGTCGTCCGCGCAGCGGGCGACGAAGGAGTCGAGGGACCTGCT
>JBKQKT010000336.1:0-3893 GCA_052147365.1 Candidatus Korobacteraceae bacterium
TTGTCCGGTAGGTCTCGAGAGCCTCGACGCGTCAACTCGTGGGTTTGAGGCGTTTCGCCTCCATGGCGGCGGCCATCGGCGCGAATAACGAGCCCAATGACGATGTCAACGATCTTTGCCCGGCGGCACTCAGGGTGGCATAAGCGGCAGCCCGGCCCAACATATACGGTAGCCGCACAATGCGGGAGCCCCCTGCGGGGTTCCGGGATCCGAACGCGCAACTCAAATTGCGTTACCGGCCTGGATTGGTGTAAAAACTGAGGGTTTATGCGTAAGTGCCGGCGCACCGGCGCTCTGACCAATAATCGCCATTTAGGCTGAAGAGGCCAATGAGGCTAATAAGAAGGAGCATTCGCGTGACCGTTCCGTCCAAGACTCCGTTGCTCGACCTTGTCAACACGCCAAGCGATCTCAGGCGGCTCGAAGAAGGCCAATTGCGGCAGCTTGCCGATGAGCTGCGGCAGGAGACCATCGACGCCGTTGCGGTCACCGGCGGCCATCTCGGCGCCGGGCTCGGCGTGATCGAGCTGACCGTGGCGCTGCACTATGTGTTCGACACGCCTATGTTCGAGGGCTTCCTCGTCAGCCAGGGCATCATTCTTTTGAAATACTGGCTGGAAGTATCGGAAAAGGAACAACACAACCGCTTTCTCGCGCGAATCGAAGATCATTCCAAGCGCTGGAAGCTTAGTCCTATGGACTTGGAATCCCACCGCCGTTGGTACGACTACTCGCGCGCCCGAGATGCGATGCTTGCAGCCACGGATACAGCGGCATCGCCCTGGTATATCGTTCCATCCGACGACAAAAAGCGTGCTCGACTGAACTGCATTGGGCACATACTCGGCAGCATCCCGTACGAGGAGATTCCTTATGCGCCTCCCAAGCTTCCGCCGAGGCAAAAACCGAAAGGGTACGTAGAGCCGGAGCGGAAGCATAGAACCGTTCCGCAGCTCTGGTAGGTCGGCAGCATGTCAGAGCATCTGTGGTTTCGTCTCTTGCCAGAGTGGCTGGTTTCATGCCGTGCGGACTGGCTGCGGCCCGACATCATCGCGGGGCTGACGACCGGGGCCGTAATTATTCCCAAGGCGATGGCGTACGCCATGATGGCGGGGCTGCCGGTGCAGGTAGGCATCTACACCGCACTGGTGCCGATGGTGATATATGCGATGCTCGGGACCTCGCGGGTGCTCAGCGTCAGTACGACCACAACGTTGGCGATCCTGACCGCCGCCCAGTTGGGGCAGGCCGTGCCCAACGGCAATTCCACCGCACTGCTGAGAGCCTCAGCGACGTTAACGCTGCTGGTAGGAGCCGCGCTTTTGCTGGCCCGGGTGCTGCGCCTGGGAATCGTGGCGAACTTTATCTCCGAGCCGGTGCTCGTCGGGTTCAGAGCCGGCATCGGGCTGGTCATTGTCGTGGACCAGGTCCCGAAGATCCTTGGCATCCATTTCACACGAGGCACATTCGTTCAGAACGTCCTCTCACTCGCTCATACCCTTCCAAAAACATCGATAGCAACGCTGGCCGTCGGGCTCACGATAATCGTGTTTCTCCTGAGCATGGAACGCTTCGTGCCGAGACTGCCGGCACCGTTGCTAGCAGTAGGCGCTGCGATAACGGGTGCGTACTTCTTGCAGTTGCAACATTGGGGTGTCGAACTGGTGGGCCACATACCGCCAGGGCTTCCCTCGCTGATGAAGCCAGACCTCTCCTTTATAAACGTGCTGTGGCCTGGCGCATTAGGGATTGCATTGATGAGTTTCACGGAGACGGTTGCGGCTGGCCGAGCCTTCGGGCGTAAAGACGAGCCGGCGCCGCGAGCGGACCGAGAGCTGCTTGCAACTGGAATCGCCAATGTTGGAGGCGCGCTGTTCGGTGCAATGCCGGGCGGCGGCGGCACAACACAGACGGCGGTCAACGTCCTCGCGGGAGCTCGCACGCAATTAGCCGAGATGGTAACCGCAGCGATGGCACTGGTAACAACCCTCTTCCTCGCTCCACTGGTTGGAATGATGCCGCAATCTGCATTGGCGGCGCTGGTGATTGTGTATTCCTTCGGACTTATTAAGCCGCTCGAGTTTCGTGAGATTCTTACCATTCGCAGGACCGAATTCTCGTGGGCGATCGTAGCGTTCGCAGGCGTCGTGCTCGTCGGCACCCTAAAGGGAATCATCGTAGCCATAGTCGTTTCCCTGATCACACTGGCGTACAAGGTAGCCGATCCTCCAGTGTATGTCCTGCGGCGCAAGCCCGGAACCAACGTATTCCGGCCGCAATCGCCGGAACATCCCGAGGATGAAAATTTTCCCGGTCTGCTGCTGCTGAGGCCGGAAGGTCCAATCTTCTTTGCCAATGCGGCACAGATCGCACACAAGATTGAGCCGCTGGTCAGGGAAACGCAACCGAAGGTCGTCGCGGTGGATGCTAGCGGAGTTCTCGACATGGAGTACACCGCGCTCAAAATGTTCGCACAAGTCGCGAAGAGGCAAAGTCGGGATGGCATTCAACTGTGGCTGATTGGTATGAATCCCGAAGTTTTGGCCGTCGTACAACGATCACCGCTGGGGCAGATGCTGCGACGTGAAGCAATGCATTTCAATCTGGAGATTGCCGTTGGACGCTATCTAAGTAATGAACTTGCACGCGAACAGCGTTGAGTTATGGCGCGTTCGAGTTGATGCAGCTTCAGAGAGTAAGTTCGCCTGTCCATGAGCGCCGAGATGACAATCGCGTCAATACCGCCTTTAGGATAGTGCCGGGAGGGGGAATCTACTCACCATTCTCAAGGGCATTGTGAAAATACCACTTTCAAACTACGGCCCCGGCCTTGCCGAGAGAGTCACCACGGTATAGTGCTCGATCCGGCCCAGGTTGAACTCGCAGACGTTCCCGTGCAGAGAGAGACCGGCTAGCTGAGGCTGGGCCGCGTCCGGCGAAAGGACTTTCACCTCCCAGCGGCTCAGGTCTGCGGCCGACCCGCTCAGGTCCAAACCGCTCAGAATGAGCCGGACTTTCACATTCTCTGCCGGGACCTGGTGATCGTAGTTGAGCAAGTGGAGAATCAAAGTCCGACCGTCGGGTTTCCGAGTCAACTGGCCCAAGACGTAACCGCGCGGCGCCAGACTGAGGCGGGCGCCTCCGGCCGCGGCTTCGGCGCGTACCACGATTCCCGACTTAGACTTTCCGGCGCTGATGATGACGCCCCCGCCATCGGTGAACGCATGCAACCTGGCCTTTTGCTCGGCGCTGAGCCTGGGCAGGCCAGCGGGCATCACCAGCACCTTGAACCGGTCCAGGGGGACTCCCTTGTCCAGGTGCGCGAGCACTTTCGTCTCGAAGAAGACACTTTGCTTTAGGAATTCGTTGGCCAGCGGGTTGTGCGGCTCCGCAGAGATCAAGGCAATCCGCGCCGCCGGCTCCACCTGGTGATACAGCTCCTGATGCTCGACGAGAAAATGGTTGTATTGAGCGATGGCCGTCCAGGCCTCCTTGGCCTCTGGCTTGCCCTTGATCAGCGCGGAGAGGAATCGGCCCTCGATGTTGCGCGATGTGGTCGCGCCGAAGGTATAGGCCTCGGCGATGGAAAGCTTCTGCTCGGACGGGCTCGGGACACAGAGCTCGCGATGGCCGCAGTGGTAAATGTCGTTTTCATACATCAGGGGCTGCCAGAGCTGCTTCTCTCCGCTCAGGAACTTTATCTTGCGCGCGTTGTCCACTTGCCAATGACCGCCCCACGCCCCCGGAGTATCCTTGCCGTCCTCTTCCCAGATCGCCTCGTTAATGTCGTTCATCCCAAAGCGGTCAGGCGCGACATGAACATTGGCATAAACCATGACCTTGGGCCGGCCGGTCTCCCGCGCCTAGTGAAAATGTTCTACCAGCGATGCCTA
>JBKQKT010000337.1:0-3374 GCA_052147365.1 Candidatus Korobacteraceae bacterium
GCAAGCTGTTTGCGTTTGAGGTTAGAACCGTCGCCGGATCACTGCGCAGTCTGCCTGCCGCAGAGAGCGGGAAGGCCGGTGGCACTTCGTTGTTTTTGTGGCTTTGCGAGAGTTGCACTCTGACTGCCACGCTGGGACTCGATGCCACAGGGTGCCTGACCATTCAAGAGCTTCGAGAACGCGGCGGTGGCGCGGTTGTCGACAGCGCGACACTGAATCATGCACATCAGCTTCCGTTGAAATGAAAGATCGATGAGTCCAGGTCGACCGCGGTTTCGCTCTTGTCGGTGCCAGCTGTGCAGCCTGGTGCACAGCAGAGGGGAGGAGATAATCAACAGCGGCTTCTCAACTCGGGCAAACGGCACGGGTCCACGGCGCGGTTTGGCGCGCATTATGTCTTTTCGTGCTTCCGCGCCGGTGATTCGCCTTCTTGGCATCATTCTATTGCTGGGAATATCTACCCTGCTTGCCGGTTATCAAGCGTCGGGGGCCGGCATTGGTTCGGCTAGTCCCAGGATCGAATTCACCGAACCGGCATTCTGGCAGAGGTGGTGGTTCCCCTCCGTATGTGTAATCGCGGTGGCACTCGCGATATTTGGCTTCTATCGTCTGCGGCTTCACCAGGACACCAGGGAGCTCCAGGTTCGCTTTGAAGAACGGCTCGCCGAACGCACGCGGGTGGCGCAGGAATTGCACGACACCTTGTTGCAGGGTGTACTGAGTGCATCCATGCAACTGCACGTTGCGGTAGACCAATTGCCTGAAGACTCACCGGCCCGGCCGGCTCTGAATCATGTATTGCAATTGATTCGGCAAGTCGTAGACGAAGGCCGAAATACGCTTCGAGGATTGCGGTCATCCGTCGAGGACGCGCATGATCTGGAAAGTTCGTTCTCGCGAATCCCGCAGGAGTTGGGTAACGAACAAGGGATTGATTTTCGCATCATAGTGGAGGGCCCACCCTTGGCGTTGCGTACAACCATCCGGGACGATGTTTACAGTATCGGCCGGGAGGCGCTGGTGAATGCGTTCCGCCATTCGCGGGCGAACAATATCGACGTAGAACTGGAGTATGCTGCCAGCCAGTTGCGCGTTCTTGTCAGGGACGACGGCTGCGGGATCGACCCGCTAGTCCTAAAGTCGGGACGCGACGGGCATTGGGGACTTTCTGGGATGCGCGAGCGGGCGAAGCGAATTGGCGCACAATTCAGGGTTTTGAGCCGCACGCATGGGGGAACGGAGATTGAGCTTCGTGTCCCTAGTGGTATTGCTTTCGAATCTTATCCTTCTGCTACGGCATCCAGTTGGTTTACACGGCTGTACCGGCGAAAACAGAACGAGCCGAGCCAGCGAATAAGAAGCGAGGTGACAAATGAGCACACTCCGCGCGATTCGGGTTTTCAGCGTTGATGATCATCCTCTGCTGCACGAGGGGCTTGCCACGGTCATTCAAAATCAGCCGGACATGGTTCTGGCAGCGGAGGCGTTCAACGGGAGGGAGGCCTTACAGCGGTTTCGCCAGCATACACCCGACGTGACGCTCATGGATCTGCGGCTTCCGGATATGAGCGGCATTGATGCGATGATGGCCATACGGTCGGAGTTTCCTGAAGCTCGTGTCATCATTCTCACGACCTTTGCAGGTGACGCGGAGATCCAGCGTGCTCTCGAAGCTGGCGCCCGCGCATACGTGCTTAAGAGCATGCCACCGAAGGAACTCGTGGAAGTGATCCGCCAGGTGCATGCAGGCAAAAAGCGGATTCCGGCGGAGATCGCCGCTCACCTGGCTGAGCATTACAGCGACGAGGCCCTCACCGGACGCGAGATCGAGGTTCTGAAACAGATCGCCGGCGGCAACCGGAATCGCGATATAGCCGACAAGCTTTTCATTACAGAAGAAACTGTTAAAGTGCACATCAAGCACATTATGGAAAAACTGGGAGCAACTGACCGGACGCAGGCTGTTGCCATCGGAGTGCGCCGCGGGATCATCCAACTCTAGGCGACATAAGACCGTGGAGAAACTCGATTCGTGTGGAGATGCAGCAAGCCGCGTCTCTACGGTAATCAAACTGATTTCATATAGCTCGGAACCACAAGGATCGCCCAATGAGTACACAGAGTGCGTCTCGCCCAAACTCCGCCAAAGTCGTTCCAATGACGACAAACTCAGCCACTGTTTCCAAACTTCTCCAACAATACGGGAGCGGCTCGATTCCATTTTCCGGGACGGACAGCGCGCTCTACGGACGGCATCTGGTTTTTGACCGGGCGATCGATCCGAAGGTAGCCAGTGCGCGAGAGCGTTTTGAGGCCTTCTCCCATTCTATCCGGGATATCCTGGCGCAGCGCTGGGTGCAGACCAAGACCACGTATGAGCAACAGAATGCCAAGCGCGTTTACTACCTTTCCCTGGAGTTTCTGATTGGCCGTTCGTTGGGTAACAACATTTCGAACCTCATGCTCGATCCAGTTGCGCAACAGATGGTTCAGGAAACAGGTATCGACTGGCTTGAGTTGATCAAGCAGGAACCCGACGCGGGTCTCGGTAATGGCGGCCTGGGCCGCCTGGCAGCGTGCTTCCTCGACTCGATGGCCACCATGCAGCTTCCAGCTACGGGCTACGGTCTGCGCTACGAGTACGGCATGTTCAAGCAATCCATTGTTAACGGCTGGCAAAAGGAGACCGCCGACAATTGGCTTCGCGACTGCGATCCTTGGGAGATCGCGCGCGCCCACGAGAAGGTGGAAGTCCAGCTGCACAGCTCATTTGTGATGCGAGGGGGCAATTTTAAGGTCGTCCCAGGGCGGCCATCGACCCTGATCGGCATACCCTATGATCGCCCGGTTGTGGGCTATGGAGGAAAGACGATCAACACTCTTCGTCTCTGGGCAGCTGCCACACCCGATTATTTCGATTTTCAGGAGTTCGGTACCGGCGACTTCATCGGTGCGCTCGGCCAGACTCTCGAAGTGGAAACGCTGACCCGCGTATTGTATCCAGACGATTCGACAACCATCGGGCAAGGGCTGCGCTTCCTGCAGGAGTATTTTCTCGTAGCCTGTTCCCTGGCCGACCTGGTGCGCCGCTTTCTGCGGCACAACACGGATTGGGATAAGCTGCCCGAGAAGGTCGCAATTCAACTCAATGACACGCACCCTTCCATGGCGGTCGCTGAACTAATGCGCATCTTACTCGACGATGCGCACCTCGGATGGGACCAGGCTTGGGAACTTACAAAGAAGACGCTCGGCTACACAAATCATACGTTGCTGCCGGAAGCTCTCGAGAAATGGCCCGTCGCGTGGTTTGAGATTCTTCTTCCCCGGCATCTGGAGATCATCTACGAGATTAACCGGCGGCTCCTCGACGA
>JBKQKT010000338.1:0-5110 GCA_052147365.1 Candidatus Korobacteraceae bacterium
GCTCAGCAGCGGCAAGCTCGCCTACGTCTATCTTCCCAACACCGGCGCGGGCGGCTTCACCAATTTCAATCGCTACTACTTCGCGCAATCGGATAAGCAAGGCGCGGTGATTGACGAGCGCTTCAACGGCGGCGGCTGGATTGCCGATTACATCGTGGATTGGCTGAAGCGCCCGCTGCTGGCTGCAGCCATGACTCGCGAAGGCAAGGACAACTACATTCCGCAAACCGTCTTCGGCCCCAAGGTCATGCTCATCAATGAATACGCGGGCTCCGGAGGCGATGCTTTGCCCTGGATGTTCAAGCGCCTCGGTACCGGCCCGCTCATCGGCACGCGCACCTGGGGCGGCTTGATCGGCATCGGTGGTTATCCTTCGCTGATCGATGGCGGCGGAATCACTGCGCCGCGCTGGGGTCTCTTCAATCCGGATACCGGTGAGTTTGACGTGGAGAATCGCGGCATCTCGCCGGACATCGAGGTCGAGTTCAACCCCGCCGCCTGGCGTCAGGGCCACGATCCGCAACTCGAGAAGGCCGTCGCCGTCGCGCTGCAGAATCTGAAGGATCACCCGGCTCCGCCCATCAAGCGTCCGAAGTATCCTGTCTATAATTGGCCGGCGGTGCGTTCCGCGGCCAGCGCGCCAACCAAATAGCGCCGACCAAAACTAACCCGCATTCATCCACCGCCCCAAACTGTCATATCGCTTGCCCTGAGCGAAGTCGAAGGGACCGGAGGGACGGCGCTTCCTTGCCCTGAGCCCCGAAGGGTTGCCGTCCCGCAGCGGAGATATCCCTCTTCAATTTCCAGATTCGGCTTTACTGAATAATGGCGCTGACTTGGCTGGAGTAGTTGCTCTCCACCCCGGTGGTGTCCACCTCGGTCGCGACGTAATAGTAGGTATCTCCTGCTGTGACGCTAGTGTCCGCGTACGATGGCGTGGCAATCAAGCTGGAGTTTATCTTGCTGTACGGCCCGCCGGACTGCTCTCCACGGTAAACATTGAAGCCCGAGTACGACGAAGAACTCGCCGTCCAACTCAAACTCACTGAGTAGTTCGTAAGCGCGGTGCCTGTTCCTGTAAGCGATATGACCTCCGGAGAATTGGCCGCATTGCTGGTAACCGTGACGGTGCCCGATAGGCTGCTGGCGGTGGCCGGGTCAAACGTCACGCTGAACGAAGTGGATTGCCCGGCGGCAAGAGTGAGAGGCAGCGTGCAGCCAGTGACGCTGAATCCCGCTCCGCTTTCACTGATCTGCGTAAGAGTCACGCTGGCGTTACCGCTGTTGGTCACCGTCACCCTCTGCGTTGTGCTTGTCCCCGTAGTGATGCCTCCGAAACTGAGCGAGGCCGGGGTAACCGTCAGTTGTAGAATGGGTGAAATGCCCGTGCCCGCCAGAGCAACAACGAGCGGTGAATTGGTCGTATTACTCACCAGCGTGAGGCTACCGGTAAAACTGCTGGCCGAGCCAGGCGTGAACCCCACGGTGAAGGTAGAGGAACCTCCGGGTACAACACTCAGCGGCACGGTCAGACCGCTCAAGGTGAAGCCGTTCCCGGCCATCACGGCCTGGGTAACGCTGAGGTTCGCCGTCCCCGCATTTCCTATGGTCAGCGACTGAGTGTTGGTCACACCCACGGTCACGTTGCCAAAGCTCGCGCTCGCGGGAATCACGGAAATTTGCGCCTGCACGCCCGTGCCGCTCAGCGCAATTGTTGCCGGCGAATTGCTCGCAGTGCTGGTAATGGTGACGCTGCCCGAAAGGCTGCCCGTCGTGGCTGGGTCAAACGTTACGCTAAAAGTTATTGACTGCCCCGCGGCCAGAGTGAGCGGTACCGTAAAGCCCGCCGCGCTGAATCCCGTGCCGCTTTCGCTGATCTGCGAAACCGTCACGCTCGAGTTGCCCGTGTTGGTCACCGTCACGCTCTGAGTCGTGCTTGTTCCCGTGGCCATGCTTCCGAAACTCAGCGACACCGGGATCGCCGTCAGTTGCAGCGCCGGCGCTACTCCCGCGCCTGCCAGCGCAACCACAAGCGGTGAACTAGGCGAGTTATTCACCAGCGTCACGCTGCCGGCAAAACTGCTCGCGGACGCGGGCGTGAACCCAACGGTGAAGCTAGAGGACCCTCCGGGTGCAACAGTCAACGGCAATGTCGGGCCAGTCAGGCTGAACCCCGTCCCGGCCAGCGCTGCCTGCGTGACGCTGAGGTTCGCCGTCCCGGTATTTTGGATCGTGAGCGCCTGGCTGTTGCTCGCACCCACCATCACGTTGCCAAAGCTGGCGCTGGCAGGACTCACGGAAATCTGCGGCTGTATGCCGGTGCCGTTCAGCGCAATCGTTGTCGGCGAATTCGTCGCGCTGCTCACGACGCTGAGGCTTCCCGTCGTGCTTCCTGCCGTGGCCGGTGCAAAGCTGACAGTAAGGGTTAAGCTCTGCCCCGCCGCAAGGGTCATGGCTCCGGAACACCCGCTGAAGCTGAACCCCGCGCCGCTGATGGCGGCCTGCGCAACGGAGACGCTGCCTGTTCCGCTATTTGTCACCGTCATCGTTTGCGAAGCGCTACTCCCCACCAGCGCATTGCCGAAGCTCAGGCTGCTCGCGCTGGCCGAGAGCAGATGCGTTTGCGAAGGAGCCGGCGAAGTACCTGTTCCCGTCACGGCGATGGAACTCGTTGATGTCTCGCCATCGTGACGGATGCTGCTGACAAAGATGCTGCCGCTGAAACTCTGCGCGGCGTTCGGCAGGAACACCACCTGAAAGGATGCGCTCGCATGAGCACTCAGTGTAAGTGGCCGTGCCGGGCCGGTGACAATAAACTCCGAAAGGCTGCTCGACACCCCTGTGATCGAAACGCTATGCCGCCCGTCGTTTGTCACCACAACTGTAGCAGCCGCGCTTTGTGTGTTTACGCTGACCGAGCCGAAACTCAACGAGCTGGGAGCGACCTTGATCTGCGCTTGCACCGGCATCGGGAACAACACGAAACCTGCAAAAATCAATCCGAACGATAGGCACACCAGTAGCGTTTTGTTCATGGACAGGCAACCCTTAGTAGTCTTTTCTGGAGCGAGGGATGAGCGAGGGGAGGGGGAAGGGAGCCTGACGATCGCCGCTCGAGATTTCTATCTCCAGCGCAAGAGTAGGAGCCGCAGTTGTCTCAATCAACTGGTTGTGAGGCCAGCTTTGGAGCAGGTGCTATGGTGTCCCTCATGGCCAAAAAGGAACTGTCCTGACTAGGTGAAAACTGCAAACGGCGCGCGCCCTAGAAAGGCTCAAGGGTGCGGCACACAAAGCCGCTTTAAGCCGCACCCTGTCGGCCACCGCCTATTGCGATTTTGACGTGAACCCGCCATAGGTCAGGTAGGCGCCGAGGATAAGCGTGATCGCGGCTTTCAGGTAGAGATACAGTACCTGGTGACCACATCCGAGGTAACATGTCTCTATCCACTGCGCCGGCAGGAACAGAATGAGCAGGCCTTTGATCAGCGCTATCCAACCGACGAGGGTGACGACTATCGGCAGTACGCCGCCTTTCCAGACATTGTGGCCCAGCACCATCGCCAGGCCCATGGCCAGCGCGATGATACCGGCAATGTACAGCACCGGCGCGTTGTGAATCAGCGTCTTGATCACGTCCAGCGTCGCCGCTCTGTGCGCGAACATAGCCAGCCCGACGACAACGCAGTACAGCCCAAGCAACTTGCTTAGAAATATCGTACGTGGTGACATTGTGTCCTCCGTATCAACTAAGCCCGAATTTCGGTTTTGACTTCCAACTTGACTTCCGATCTTGGCCACCACTCTATATCGAGCCGCCTCAACATACAATGCTCCGGGTGGCACAGTCACTCTTGCTTGCCCTGAGCCTCGAAGGGTTTACCGTGCTTGCCCCGCCTGCGCGCCGCAGGAGGGATCTGCGAGGGGAGCCGCGAAGGGCCTGTGCTCTTGGGTCGCTGCTTCTAGAAAAGCGGCGGCGAGCCGCCGCACTCCAAATTGTCGGCGCGCCGACATGGATCCGTGATGTAGTGGTAAATATTGAAGCGGGTACGACTCGTAGGGCAGCAGTTGCCGATGGTGCGGGAATGATTGGAGTTAGTGGTGAGTGACCCTCCTCCGCCGAAGCTTCGGCGGGCAGGCGAGTGGCCCTCCTTCGCTGAAGCTTCGGCGGGCAAGCGAGTGGCGAGCCGGAAAGGACGGAAGAGGGAGCTGTTTTCTTCTTGCTTGCTGATCGCTGGTCACTGACAGCTTTTTTAGAGCCCCACCCCCCTGTTTTTGCGTATGTACGGGAATAATTGGACTTACGGGAGAATTTCTTGGATGTACGGGAAACAAGAGACTTAGCGGCGCATCTATGAGTACCCTTCGCACGAAACGCTCTGGGCAAGCGGGAATGATTGGACTTAGCGAGGCGCGCGTGAGTACCCTTCGCACGAAACGCTCTGGGCAAGCGGGAATGATTGGACTTAGCGGCTTTTTCGGTGCGGGTGAGGGTCTGGGCCGACCCGAAATGGCACAAGAACGGCGTTCCCGCAGCATAACAAACGAAGCATAACACATGATTTACCATTTGTCAATTATTATTTATAGGATACTAGTGCCGTTTCAACTTGTTCCAGCAAATCCCTTCGAGAATAGTTTCCGCGTGATCGCGTCAGATGCTTGGACCGCCGTTTGGCCTAAATAGTTGGAACGGTACTAGTTTCGAAACTGGTGCGAGGGGCGAAGGCGGAGGTTGCTATGGCGCTTCATGTATTTCCGGTTTCGGCTGTAGCATGGGTGGGGAGCAATTCATGGGCAAGTACCTGAGGGGCGACCACGTCAAGATCGAAGTCACCGACGAACTGTCGGGAAACACGGAATGGATGTGGCTCCTAGTCGATCACTGTGATGACGATCAGCAATTGGTTTTTGGCGAACTAGATTCAAAACCCGTCGTGGTCACGGGCATGCGCAGAGGCCAATCCCTCGCCGTGAGCTATGAACGAGTGCGGGACCACAAGAGATTTGAATAGTTTCGGATGGCTATTTTCGAGCCTTTAAATATCGAAGGACGCGGCTGACACACTTTTCTGGACGGGCTCGGAGCTGACATTCCCAAATCCTTAGGACC
>JBKQKT010000339.1:0-4082 GCA_052147365.1 Candidatus Korobacteraceae bacterium
GAGCGATGGTCGCCCATCATGAAGTAGCTGTCGGCAGGAATGACCAGCTCGGGCATGGACCGGTTGATCCGCTTGTATTTCTTGCCGGAGCCGCAGGGACAGAGATCGTTCCGCCCTGATTCACCGCGTATCCCCACTGAGCCATTTCGCAATGTGTTGCGGACGCCACTCAACGGAGATTCGTCCACCCGATTGTGATCATAGACACAGAATGGCATCAGCGAACCTGCTAGCGTCGTGCAGCAATCCACAGACTTCCTTCCCCCAGAATGGAAGACTGATGCTGGCTCACGAACGTAAAAGCAAAGTGCTCGCAAAACTAACCAATGCCCGGTGCGAACTTGAAGATGCATTGAACCTTTCAATTCCGACCGGACGATACGATCCTATCGTGGTCCCCGAACCCGCCCGCAACAGGCTCTCAGCCATGATTGATGATCTTAAGGGTGTGCTGCGGCAGATCGAAGGTTCGCAGTATTAATGGGATGTGAAGGCGAACCGGAGACAAGTTGCTGCGTTGAGTCCATGCCCCAGTGAGCTTGGCACGCATGGCGCGGTTGACCTTCCCAGATCAGCAGCAGGACTTCAGACGCAGCGGGAAACAGTCTAGCAAGCGAATGTGACGGGAGTGTGAAGGTCCCGATGTAGCTCCCAGACTAGACAGTGAAAACAGCCGGGCAGACGGGGTTGGGGCTATCCTCAAGAAGCCGATTCTGCGGCGATTTGGCTGCTAGGAGGGGTTCAGGTCGGCTGTGTGCTTCAGGCAATCGACGAGGGTTGCGCGTCCTCCGCTGTCCATTCAACGATCAGAAAGTTCTCCAGCGCGTGAACCCTACCTTCAGAGCAGCGGAAAGGCGTTGTTACGAAGAGTAATGGGCTGGCGCTAATGAGGTCGCTTGGGCTGGATGTTTGACTACTTCGCTCCGGTTCATTTGTAGTCCGAGCATGATCTTCGCGGTGTGCAAGTCCCGTCCAAAGTAGGCTCCGCATCCCTTAAACCCAAGAAAACCAATGTTGGCCCAAAAGGGCCTAGTTTTCGGGCTGCCCTGAGTGCCGCAAGTGCGGATCTTTCAACGCGGCAGTTACTATCTAGTTAGAGGGTGAGATCGCTGGCCCCCACATATACCTTCTGAGGCAAGCCGGACGAATTACTCGATAGAATCTTTGGCGGCAGGGCAACAATAGCATTGGACTATCAGGAGCCTCAGATCGCAGAGATTTATGACCTCGCTAACCCGTGGTCGCAGGATTCTGAATTCTACCTCTCCCTCGCCGGACTGCGGCCATGTAGTGTCCTCGACTTGGGATGCGGTACGGGCACGCTCTGCTGTGCCCTTGCCAAACGCGGTCACTGGGTGACGGGGGTTGATCCCGCAGCGGCGATGCTGGATGTCGCCAAAAGAAAACCTCACGCCGAACAGGTTGAGTGGGTCGAGTCCTCGGCGCAGAGCTACCAGTCACATCGGCGCTTCGACCTGATCATCATGACCGGGCATGTTTTCCAAGTCCTGCTTACCGATGCTGATGCGCTTGCGGTCTTGGACAACATGCGCGGACATCTCAAGAAGCGCGGTAGGGTCGCTTTTGAGACGCGCAATCCATCCGTAGATTGGGCTGGTGAGTGGGCAGGAAGGCGGCGTGGAGTACACATGCCGCTCGGCGGACAACTTATCGAAACTTTGGACATCCTTGGCAGGGATGGCGAGTTGATCTCGTTCCGGACTTCCTACTGCCTTCCGCACGTGACGCTAACCACGAGCAGCACGCTGCGGTTTGCATCGCGACAGCATGTAGAGGCCCTGATCGCCCGTTCGGGGCTGGTGCTTCGTGACGTGCTTGGAGATTGGGATGGTGACCCGTTCGACGCCGCACGCTCGCGGGAAGTTATCTTTATCGCGGAGATCGCTGGGTGACTAGGTTGCGCTCAACGACCTGCTGTCAGATTGCAGCATCGCAATGCATTCTGGATGAACTTCATCGCCGCCTCAGGATCGTCCG
The DNA here is from genome assembly GCA_052147365.1 of Candidatus Korobacteraceae bacterium. Classification (GTDB taxonomy): domain Bacteria; phylum Acidobacteriota; class Terriglobia; order Terriglobales; family Acidobacteriaceae; genus Bog-257. The sequence goes on from JBKQKT010000339.1 coordinate 1,999, forward strand.
CTTCAACGACCAATTCGTTGTACCGCTCGTCATGCAGATCAATCACGATGGTTTTCTCCGGGTCGTGCACGTCCCAGAAGACTCGCTCGCCGTCCTGATAGAAGGTTCCCGCAGTGATGACTCCGGGCACATTGGTTCCGGGCATCCTGATGCCGTGATACCAGCCGCGTGCGGCCTCCGGATCGGCACGGACGCCTGCGATGTGGACGAGCGGAATTTTGAGGCTGCTCTTGAATGCCAGAGCTTGTCAGCGCCCCGGACGTGCAGCATCACCTTGCCTTCCGCTATAGACAAATCAACCACTGACAGGCTCCTTTGAGTTCGCCTTCTTTTAGGCCTAGCCATTATGCCTGAGTCCGCGCCCTGCATTGCTAATGCGAGATAATGCCCAGACATGTTCCGAACCCGATTCAAGAACGAAATCGTCGCAGAATTTCTGCCTCCCTCGCGACCGAGGAAAAAACAGAAGCTCATCATCTTGTGCGACGGGATGCCTTCGATTCCTCGCAAACAGCAATTGTCTGAATTTCTCGCTGCCAAAGGCTTTTGGGTGATCTACCTGCGCTATCGCGGTGCGTGGGAAAGCGGCGGTGAGTTTCTGGCGAAGTCACCGCATGAAGACATCCTCGATGTGCTCGACGAATTGCCAAAGGAACTGGAAGAAATTGCGTTTGGTCAGAGATTCCGGCTGGCACCACATCAGGTCTTTGTAATTGGCGGCAGCTTCGGCGGTGCGGCGGCGATCTTGTTGTCGCTAGATCGACGAGTCACGCGGGTAGTCGCGAATTGCCGGGTCGTGGACTGGAGCATTCTGGACGAGGCTGAGAAGGCGGAAACTTCCAAAGAGAATTATGCGGGCTATATCCGTGAAGCGTTCGGCGATGGCTATCGGCTTTCGGATGTGAACTGGAAGAAGCTCCGGAGTGGCACCTTCTACAATCCGTGGCACCGCAGAAAGGAAATCGACGGCTCCAAGGTGATGATGTTTCACGCCAAGGACGATCCGAACGTCCCCTATGAACGCACCAGACAGTTCGCGGAACTCACGGACGCGGCATTGAAGTCGATTAACAAGGGTGGGCACATCAGCACAGATTACGTTGTTAGGAAGTATTGGGCTCGAATCAAAACCTTCTTCGATTCGGCTGGTATTCCTGTCCGTTAACAAGCCTTCTTGAGTTTTCTGCTACCCTTGCATACCAATCGAAAAGGAGAACCCATGCGAAAACTTCTCCCCACCATGCTGCTGTGTCTTCTTGCTCTGCCTGCCATTTCTCAGGAAAAGCAGCCCTCCGACAATCCCCTCAGCGCATTCACTAAGCGCGTCTACGGATTTCAGAAGGGAATTCTGCTCCGCTCCGCCGAAAAGATGCCAGAGGAGGATTACAACTTCAAGCCCACCGAGACGGTTCGCAGCTACGGCCAGATCATCGGACACTTGGCCGACGCGCAATACCTGTTCTGTTCCAAAGTGCTCGACGAGAAAAACCCCGAGCCGAAGATCGAGCAGACCAAGACCTCGAAGGCCGATCTGATCGCCGCTCTCAAGACCGCCTTCGCCTACTGCGACAAGGCTTACGATGGCATGACCGATGCGTCTGGAGGTCAAGTAGTGAAGCTGTTCGGAACAGATACGCCGAAGCTAGGCGTGCTGAACTTCAACAACGTACACAACTGGGAACATTACGGCAACCTTGTGACCTACATGCGGATCAAGAGCATCGTGCCTCCCAGCAGCGAGCAGGCAGCGATGCCCGCACAGAAGCCGGACAAGTCCGACGCACAGCCTAAGAAATAGAGCAGGTGTGGCGCTGAAGTCTTTTCGCATTAGTCACCCAGATCAATTCGAATTGAGAGGGGTTGAATTGGGATAGATGGACACCGAGCAGACCATTGCCGAAATCGAGTACCTTGAGCGCGTCTTCGCAGTGCCGGACATTAGACCACTCAGCGCAAGCGACATCTCTGCTGCAAATCGAAGGCACGACGAGACGTTAGCCCATAGTCCGTGGTTTCGGCTGTGGCAGAGGTATGGCATCTGTTGCCGAACCGAGTCTCCAGTGCTCCGACTAGGGGAATCGGAG
>JBKQKT010000340.1:0-10841 GCA_052147365.1 Candidatus Korobacteraceae bacterium
CCGCAGCGGCACGTCTTTTCTTGGCAAACGTAGATGCAGGGTACACTCTCCTGGCTTTCGCTGCATCAAACGCTACTGTTTAGCTCGCCGCGAATGCGACGATAAAAACTCTGGCAACTTACAACGAGTCCGGTTACACTATTGCGCCGGGACAGTGCTCAATCGTCGGCCGGGAACGGGTTGAGCCTGTATTGCCGCGGTAAAGTTGGGGCCGCGAGTCATACTCACCCGGATTGGGAGAGCTCCGCAATCATCTATGGCCCCCACACATAATGGGTTTCGGCAGGACCACGCAGAAGCTGATGTGACCATCTGGAAGGAAGCGCTCTTTGGCGCCGAGCTTCTCTTACTGCATGCCTCCCCGGTCTTCTACGGCCTCGGCGTGCCGCACGGCGATGGTTCCGGCGTAGTTCTCGTTCCGGGATTCTTGGGTACGGACTCTTACTTGACACAACTGCGTTCCTGGCTGGAACGCATCGGCTATCGCGCATATTTTTCAGGTATCGGTCTCAATGCGGACTGCCCAAACATCCTCATCCAGCGCCGTCTGAATGAAAACATCCAAAAAGCGCTTGTGGAAACGGAGAGCAGGATCCACCTTATCGGCCACAGCCTCGGCGGGATCATTGCCCGCTCCGTCGCCAACCAAAGGCCCGGCGATGTCGCTTCGGTGATTACGCTCGGTTCGCCATTTCGCGGCACCGTTGCCCACCGCACCGTGCTGCGCGCTGCCGAGCATGTTCGTCGGCGGATTCTGGCGCAGCACGGCCCCGGCGTGCTACCCACCTGCTACACCGGCCGCTGCACCTGCAACTTCCTCGACTCCCTACGCCGCAGGATACCCGATTCGGTGATGGAGACCGCAATCTACACGCGCAACGATGGCGTGGTTGACTGGCATTACTGTGTAACCGGAAATCCCGAAAACGACTTCGAGGTGCGGGGCACTCATATCGGACTGGCATTTAACTCCTCGGTGTATACGATCATCGCCCGCCGCCTGGCCCGGGCACATTCGAGCGAATAGCTGGCAGTCGCAGACCGGTCTCTCCGCTCACTGATCGCTGACTGTCTTTCCCGGCACATCTGTCCCAATCTGGCAAATCACACAAAAGAGGGACATGAGTGTAGTTCCAAAAAGGGAACACAGGTGCTAGTATTCCCATTTTGTTGCTGCAATTAAGCGCCCTAGGCTTCAAACTGGAACAGCACCACGGTTGGAATCGACCATCGTGACGGGCGCGCCACGTGACAAATGTTACGATTCGATTGCAACTGAAAAACCCAACAATTGTCGAATTGCCCGATCAGGGCGAATCGCAAGGAGATTTCTATGCGGCGTTCATTTGTCTGCGGCCTTGCTTTTTTCGTACTGCTAACCGTTCTTACCTGTTTCTCACAACAAGACTACATCGCCCGGTACAGCACTTATGAGGCGTTCTCGTACTTCGCCACGCCGTCGGTAAATCTGGTTCAACGCGGATTCGATGCCGACTTTGGCATTAACCTTCGCAGTTGGCTGACGATTGGCGGCGATTTCAGCTACGGCACCGGCTCCAATGCCATACTGCCGAAATATCTTAATGCGGCCACACAGGCGAAACTGGCGCCGATTCTGCCGTATCTCCCGCCCGGGTTCGTAATCGCCATTCCCACTTCCATCACGGACTATACCTATGAGGCCGGACCGCAATTCAATTACCGCGGGTTTAAGAAGTTCACCCTTTTCGCGCGTCCAGCCCTTGGGGCGCTGCACGCGGATGCCACGACCAAGCCGAACAGGTGCCAGCAGCCCCAACTCGGCTGCGGGCCAATACTCACGCAAATTGTTCAGGGTCTCCTGAACGGGAGGACGTCGAGTTCTGACACGGTAGTGTTTTACGGCTTCGGAGGCGGGATTACCTATGAGGCCACCCATTACTTTGGCATTCGCGTAGCCACCGACTTTGTTCACTATGATTTTTTCTCGAACCTACTGAATGGCGGGCGTAACAGCTATCGGGTCACGGTGGGAACGAAGTTCAATTTTGGCGGGAACATTTTAGGGAAGTAACTGTAAGGATGGCTGACAGGCTGCTGCATTTTGTCTGAGTGGATTGCTGCGTTTAGGAGCGCAACAACCGGCGCACGGCCCCCAAACATGAAGCAAACAAATGTCGGCGCGGCCAGCAAAGCCGCGCGGGGCAGATGTCGACCTGTTTCCGGGTTGAGTGTCTGCTTTTGGCCCACCACCATTGCCAATCTCTCATTAATTAAGTGTGAGTTTTAAAGATGCGAAAACTTCCTGCTGTTGAAAACGCCAGGGCGATCATGAGGGAAGGTACGGACTGGGGAGTCTGGAAGTGGCTGATCGAGAAGAAGCGGGTGCGGGCTATCGCCGATGAAGCCAGGGCCGCGCTCGACGAATTGGAGATGAAGGTCAAGGAAACCTGGAGTGACGAGTACAAAATCGCCTACAACCAGCTGGTGTCGCAGGACGACACTCCGAAACGGGGGCGCAAGCAGACCAAAGACAGGAAGAAGGAACTTCCCCATCACGCCGACCCCAAAGTCCTGGCCGCAGTCAAGCGCGTGAAAGAGGCGGATGACGAAGCTTACAACGCGCATGAGGATGCAGAAGACGTCTTCGCCCAAGCCGAAAGGAAGATGAGCACCAGCGGCGCCCGCGAAGGGGCGCGCATGGCCCTTTTGGCCTATGACCGCCACGAGGAGGCCATCCGCAAGGCGGAAGCGCTGGCGCGCTCCAAATGATCTTACGTAACACCCGCCGCGGAGCTCGCATTGCTCCGGGACGCGGTATCATGTTTCCCGCGCAGGAGAAGGCCATGTATTTCGAACAGTTCTACCTTGGATGTCTGGCGCACGCCTCTTACATGCTGGGATCGGAAGGCGAAGCTGTTGTTGTCGATCCACAGCGTGACGTGGAGATTTATCTTGAGGCAGCGAAGAAGCAGAACCTCCAGATCCGCCACATCTTTGAAACGCATCTGCACGCCGACTTTGTATCCGGCCACAGAGAGCTGGCGGCGCGTACCGGCGCGACCATCTACATTGGCAAGGCGGCAGGCGCGACTTTCCCCCACGTCGAGGTGACGGATGGATTCGAGCTGCGCGTCGGCAAGTTGCGCATCCGTGCGCTGGAGACGCCGGGGCACACGCCGGAAAGCATCTGCCTCGTCACCACCGATGAAGAGAAGTCGGAGCGGCCATGGTCAGTGCTGACGGGTGACACGCTGTTCATCGGCGACGTGGGGAGGCCTGATCTTTCCAAGACGCACACTCCGCAGGAGCTCGCTGGGCTAATGTATGACTCGCTGCACAACAAGTTGCTCACGCTGCCGGATGGCGTGATGGTTTATCCCGCACACGGCGCCGGCTCGCTCTGCGGGCGCAACATGCGCGCCGAGCGGTCCTCAACTATCGGCACGGAACGGCTCACCAACTATGCCCTCCAGATTCGGAACCGGGACGAATTCGTACGGCAAATGACAACGAACCTTCCGGCACGGCCGGATTACTTTCTCGAAGACGCGGCGATCAACCGCGCCGGAGCAACACCGCTTACCGAATTGCCGGCACTTAAGCCAATCTCGGCAACAGAACTAAAAACGATGCTGGAGTGCGGCGCTGTGGCTCTCGACGTCCGTCCCGGCGACGAGTTCGCCGCAGGCCACGTGCCCGGTTCGGTCAACATCGCGCTGTCGGGTCAGTTCGCGTCGTGGGCAGGCGCGGTCCTGGGCCTCTCTTCGCACCCGGTGCTGATCGCCGGCACGGCGGAACAGTTGACCGAGGCACGACTTCGATTAGCGCGGGTGGGTATCGAAGACATGGCTGGCTTCCTGGAGGGTGGCACAGACGGATGGAAGCGCGCCGGATTTGAGCTGGCACAGACGCCGCAGATGACGGTGGAGGAACTACACGGTCGCCTCAGTGGTCGCGATTTGCAGGTGTTGGATGTGCGCCGGCAAGGTGAGTGGGATGCAGGTCACATTGCGGACGCGGATTGGTATCCGCTCGACCGCTTCAAAGCTTCGTTGCCGCCGCTCGAATCCCAGGCGACCGTCGCCGTGCACTGCAAGAGCGGTTATCGGAGCATGATCGCGTGCAGCCTGCTGCAGCGGGCAGGTCACAATGTGATTAACGTAATCGGCGGCTTCGACGCCTGGGAAAAAGCGCAATTGCCGACCGCCGCCGAAGCCGCCGTTGTCGCCTGAGTATTGTCGCCTTAGTATCCGTGCCCGTCGCCTTCGCCCAGCTTCACCTTGCCGCGGAACATTCGGTAGACGAAGACAAAATATCCCAGGGCGATAATCATGCTCAGCGTCCACCACACGAATCCAACCGCCAATCCGTGCGCGCCGGCGGCGGTGTTATAAATCGTCAAGCTATATTGCTGCGCGGTACTTGCCGGCAGCACGTTAGGATAGAGCGCAAACGCTGCTCCCACCAGCATGCCGACGATGTAAGCGCACGAGGCCAGGAACGCGCCCTTCTCGTTCCCCCTGGAATGTGCGGAGTAAAGGTACGCCAGACTGCCGATCACAATGACCGGAACCAGATATCCGATAGGCCACTTGCTATAGTTCTCCAGCACATGCGGAACGACATACACCGTCGCGATCAAGCTGAAAATGGTAATCAGGACTTGCGCCGGCCACAAGGTGGAAGCGACCTTGCGCGCTCGCAGGTTTAGTTCGCCTTCTGTCTTCGTCGCCAGATACAAAGACCCATGAATGACCAGCGTCACCAGTGCGACAACGCCGCAGATCACGGTGTACCAGTCGAGGATGCCGTTCTGTTCGCCCACGCGCCAGTTGGTCCACAGCGGCTCGAAGAAGTAGCCATCAGCGTTGAGCGGAACGCCGCGTACCACATTACCCAACGCGGCTCCAAAGAAGATGGCCAGGAGGATACTCGCCCCTCCGAAGATGGCATCGAAGAAGCCCTTCCACAACTTGTCATCGATGTGAGTGCGGAGCTCAATGCCGATGCCGCGCAACATGAGGAGCCACAAGACCATGGTCAGCGGCAGGTAAAAACCGCTGAAGCTGGAGGCATAGAGCAGAGGAAATGCGAAGTACAGCGTTCCGCCGGCGGCTAGCAGCCAGACTTCATTGCCGTCCCATACGGGACCGATGGCACGCAGGATGGTACGCCGCTCCTCGTCGTTCCTGGCGATGAAGAGATGGACCGCACCGGCTCCCAGATCAAAGCCGTCCAGCAGAACGTAAACCGCGACCATTACCGCGACGATCATGAACCATAAAGTTGCCATGGCTATCGCACCTCCGCCGGGACGACCGGAACACCTTTAACGTTTTCCTGCGCGGGCTCAGGCCCGTGTTGGATCTCGCGCCCCACCAGCAACAGGAAGAGCATGGACAGGATGGTGTACATGCCCAGGAAGCCGAGGAAGCTGAACCAGCCATTGCCCGCGGAGACCATCTTCGAGTAGCCATCTGCGGTGCGCAGCAAGCCATAAATCAGCCACGGTTGACGGCCGAGTTCGGCGGACATCCAGCCCGCCGTGTTTGCGATGTAGGGGAAGGGCGCCAGCAACAGCAGGATCCAAAGCATCCAGCGGGCGTCATACAACTGGTCGCGCCATAGCAGCAAAGCAGCGATCGCCGAAATCGCGATGAAGATGGTTCCCAGGCCAACCATGATGTGGTAGGCGTAATAGAGTAGCGGAATGCTGTCGGGCCAGTCCTCCCTGGGAACATGATTCAGCCCTTGCACCTCTGCATTCCAACGACGCCACGTGAGGAAGCTCAGGGCCTTGGGGACCACGATGGGATTATCAATTTTCTGTTCAGCCACGTTGGGTTGGCCGAGGATGACCAGCGGCGCACCAGCTTGCGTCTCCCACAATGCTTCCATCGCGGCCAAGGTGACCGGCTGTTTTCTGGCGACCATGCGGCCCGCCCAGTCGCCAGTTGGAAAAAGCTGCAACACGCTGACAATCAGTCCGGTGATCACGCCAAGGCGCACGAAGATGCGACCTTGCTCCACGTGTTTCTGGCTGAGCAGATAGAAGGCGCCCACGGCACTCATGACGAATGCGCCGGTAATTACCGCGCCGCTCATGTTGTGCGCGTACTGTAGCCACGCCCAGGGATTCAGCACCAGCTGCCAGAAACTGGTCAGTTGGAACGAGCCATCGGCGGTGCGCTCGTAGCCGACGGGGTTCTGCATCCAGGCATCGGTGGCGACGATGAAGTAGCCTGACAGCCACGAACCCAGAAAGACCATCAACGCGGCGAACCAGTGCATGCCTTTACTCAGCCGCTTTTCGCCGTAGAGAAACAGTCCGAGGAAGGTCGATTCTAGGAAGAAAGCGAAGCAGCCTTCCATGGCGAGGGTTTGTCCGATGACCCCGCCGGCGAAGCGCGAGAAATGCGACCAGTTGGTGCCGAACTGAAATTCCATCGGGATTCCCGTCACCACGCCGATGACGAAGTTGATGCCGAAAATCTTGGCCCAGAATCGGGCAGCCCTGTCGTAGCGCTCATCATTGGTCTTGAGCGCCAGAGTTTTCAGAATCACAATCAGTGGTGCCAGCCCCATGGTCAACTGCGGAAACAAGTAGTGATAGGTCACCGTGAAAGCGAATTGCAGGCGGTGGATTAAAAGTGCGCTCTCCATGTCATCTATTCTGCGCCAATGCGCACACCTCCCACTGTGATTCGCGTCACAGGGGCGAGGTGCGCAGTCTGCCGAGGCAATGGCGCCCCTCTCTGCCAACGACGACCAAGTCCTGCTTCTCGAATTCGGGTCTAAACTGATAGTGATGCGGCATTACTTTCTGAAAGGAATTATGTATCTGGCGCTCGGTGCATTGGCTAGCGCCATGCTACCGCACGTTGCGAGCGTTGAAGCCCAGCAACAAACGAAGCGTCTCATTCTGAAGGACGGCTCCTACCAGTCGGTGGTGAAGTATGAGGTCCAGGGGAACCGCGTGCATTACTTCAGCGCCGAGCGTTATGAGTGGGAGGACATTCCCAGCTCGCTGATCGACTGGGATGCCACTAAGAAGTATGAGGCCGATCTGAGCAGCGGCAAGCTCACCGCCAGGCTGGTAGAGACGCCAGAGGAGAGGGACGAGCGCGAGAAAGAAGAAGCTAACTCACCTGAGATTGTGCCGGGCCTCCGGCTGCCGGGAAGCGGAGGACTGTTCCTGTTAGATCAGTTTCAGGGCAAACCTGAGTTGGCAGAAATTGTGCAGAATGGCAGCGAGGTAAAGAAGAGCACGGGCAAGAACACTCTTCGTGCGAGCCTTAACCCGCTGGCAGGCGCCAAGCAGGCTTTCGAACTCAAAGGCGCGCACGCGCAAGTTCAATCGCACGTGGCGCGGCCTACGATCTATGTCGATATCGACGAAGGCCCGGGCAACAATGTTGTCCCGGGGGACCGTTTCCGGATTGTGCGCGCCGAAACGAAGAACGGGGCGCGCGTCGTTGGCAACCTCAAGGTTTCTGCCAGAGGAAAAACGAGTGAGCAGAGCACCATCGTTCCTGCCAAGGTCGAAGGACTGGGAACCGGCGAGTGGCTAAAGCTCACTCCCCTGGGGGATCTTGCACCCGGCGAATATGCCGTTGTCGAGATGCTTGGGCCGGACGAAATGAACCTTTACGTGTGGGACTTTGGCGTAAATGCCGCTGCGCCGGCAAATCCCAACACCTGGCAGCCGGCAGCAAATGTGCCGACCCCGACCAAATAAACATACAACGATTGAGCGCTCGGCCAAGGAAACTCCAGGAACGCCAACGTCCGCCTGCCGGTGTTACTTGTGGCCTTCTTCCAATCCCGCCACTCCCATCCCGGAGACGGCGATATTGTTTCGCCCGGCCTGCTTCACCTGGTACATCATCTCGTCCGCGCGATGCACGATGGCCTGTGGAGTAGTGGCGTCCTCGGGATAGCTCGCAATCCCAACACTGGCACGCAAGGTAATGTCAGGCGCTTCGCCAGCGAGCCAGGATTGGGTTTGGAACATTGCCATCAGGCGTCGGGCCACAAATAGGCCAGCGTCTTTAGAAGTCTGTGGCAACAGGATGGCGAACTCATCACCGCCATAACGAAAAGCGGCATCCACCAGCCGGAGGTTTTCGCGCAGCGCCTGTCCGACCTGACCCAGCAGTTTGCTGCCGACCAGGTGTCCGTGTTGATCATTGACGCGCTTGAAATGATCGAGATCAAGAAACAGAAGGCTGAATTCGTAACCAAAGCGCTCGGAGCGGTGGACTTCCTCTGCAAGCACGGTAAACAGGTGACGCGCGTTGTACAAGCCAGTGCAATCGTCAGTGATGCTGAGTTCCTGAATGCGGCTGACGGCGCGGGCATTCTCGATGGCGATGGCCGCGTAATCAGCAAGGGTCTGCAACAGGATCTCGTTGCGGCTGTAGACCTGCATGTCAACGTTCATCATCTGGATGATGCCCAGCATCTTGCCACCCGTTCGGACCGGCATGCAGACCACTGAACATCCCTCGGGAAAGAAACCATCATTGCTGCTCTGCTGGATGCGCGAGTCCCTGTTAACATCCTGGATAATGAGTGGCTGACCCTGCTCAATGACCCACCGTGCCAGAGTCTCCCCGGTAGTCAAAACCAGGGCGTTGATGCTCTCGCAACCCTTGCCCACCGCCGCTGCGTAATAAAACTCCTGGCTGGTTTCGTCCAGCATCAGAAGCGACCAGGTAGCCGGCTCAAAATACGCAGCCATTTTCTCCATGATTGTCTGCAGGACGGTATCGAGGTCGAGGGACGACGTCAGCGCCTTGGCAACGTCGTGAAAAATATTCAATTCGTAGGATTGGCGGTCTTTATCCGCGGCTCGTAATGACATGCGAGACCCTGACGCGAATGCCATCTGCTGTCCATCCAAAGCGACTAGGCCCCGAAAACCCAACTCCAAAATGCTCCGGCTGGCCAGGTACCTAGGGGGATTTTGTCTATCTTGCCGGAAAGTGGCGGCCATCCAAGTCCGGCGGAGTACAACGCATGCTTATTCGAGCATACCACCTGAAGGGCGTCCCACGGATGGCCGGCAGAATGGGGATTCAGGTGCCAGATTGACACTGTCCGCCGGACTTCATATGATTCGAGAAAGAATCTGGCTAAGCCCAAGTGAGCAAATCATTTGAAGATACCGGCACTCGCGCAGATGCGTTCGGCGAATGCCTCCGGCAGGAACGCGAGACGCGTGGCATCTCGCTCGATGAAATTGCGGCCGCAACGAAGATTGGCACGCGCTTTCTTCGCGCCCTTGAAGAGCAAAACTTCGATGTGCTTCCGGGCGGCATCTTCAACAAGGGTTATGTTCGGGCTTATGCCAGGCACCTCGGCATCAATGAAGAAAAAGCAATTGCCGATTACTTGAAGGCGGCCCACGAGGCACCGCCGGATGTTCGGCTGATCGCCCATCAAAACTCCTCCATGCACGTCGATCCGCACCACTACGGCACAGACAGGGCCGTTGCTCGGCGTGGTTTTCCCTTGATTCCGTTGTTCATCCTGTTGCTTGTGATCGTGGGCGCTGCCGGAGGCTGGCGCCTATATCAGCAGCGACAGCGTGAACCTCAGCGATCAACCGCGACGAGTCAAATAGCTCTCGCCAATTCGAGCGGCAATAACGCGCCGGGGCCAACCGGAGCAGCCGCTACTCAATTGTCTCCAGAAATTGGCGGCGTTCCGCAATCGCCTGCAATTTCTCCCGGCGGCGCCGGGACGGCCGTCCGTACAGTGGAAGCTGCCGAGAGTTTGCCGCATCCTGTGGGCGCCGATGCGTCTTCTATCGCGGCTAGCGCTCAAGCTGGTACGCCATTCGAGGTCATCATTCGTGCCAAGAATCGTGCGCGCATCGAGATCAAATCGGATGGTAAGGCCCTTGTGCGTGGGGTGATGAATCCGGACGACGTAAAGACGATTCACGCTACTAACAAGGTAGTTTTTTGGACTGCCAACGCGCGGGACGTGGAGCTTTCGTTCAACGGCAAGAATGTTCCCTTGGATGGCGGCAAGAGCGATGAACAAGTGCTCGTCTTCAATTCCCAAGGACTGTTACCGCAGTCGGCCGCTCAATGACCTACTCGCGCAGCAGATCGGCCGCCAAGATAATCATGAAGAACATCGGCGAAAGCGTGGTGCGCATTGAGGCCGACGCCCTGCGCGCCCTCGCGGACCGCCTTGCCGGCCCGATGGCGGCCGATTTCGAACGGGCTGTCGAGTTGCTCTATAGCTGCACCGGACGCGTTATTGTCACTGGGATGGGAAAGAGCGGACTTATCGCGCGCAAGATCGCTGCCACCCTTACTTCTACAGGCAGTCCTGCGCTGTTCCTCCATCCGGCGGAGGCGTTGCACGGCGATCTCGGAATGGTCGTCCGCGGCGACGTTGTTATCGCTCTTTCGGCCAGTGGAGAAACGGACGAAATCCTGCAACTCCTCGCGACCGTCAAGCGGCTTTGTGCGCCGCTCATCTCGCTGACCTGTGACGACCTCTACTTAACTTCAGCAGCAACGCAGAGCCGCTCAACTCTGGCGCAAGCTGCGGAGGTCGCCCTCGACTGCTCGGTAGATCACGAAGCATGTTCTCTCGGCTTGGCGCCTACGGCTTCGACAACCACCATGCTCGCTCTCGGTGACGCACTTGCCGTCGCGCTTTCTGAACGTCGCGGATTCAAGGAAGAAGATTTCGCCGACCTGCACCCCGGAGGCAAACTAGGCAAACGCTTCGCACGGGTCTCATCTCTTATGCACACTGGCGACACTATCCCCAGGGTGAGTCCCTCGACTCCTATGACCGAGGTTATCTACCAGATGTCGCGAAAGGGGCTGGGC
>JBKQKT010000341.1:0-5571 GCA_052147365.1 Candidatus Korobacteraceae bacterium
CGCTACCAGACGGTAGCAACCACTGCCGTCAATGCAAACGCGTTTCGCAACTCTGAGCCGGTGGCGCGCAATCTGGTGAAGGTCAATCCCCAGCAGATCGCGAGAGCGCAGGTGATCCCGCATCCAGAAGTCAATCCCACGCCCAAAGCCATCGCGGCAGGCGGAGCGCAAACGAGGCCCCCAGTCCAGGCGGCAAGGCCCCAGATTGTGCAGCACCCGCCAGTGGCGAATCGGCCCGGACAACCAGCAACAGCAGCCAGAAATGTTCCGCCCGCGAGCGCGCGGCCGAACGAGAATGTTGCCCACACTCCCGTTCCGAACGAGCACAATGTGCCGCAGCCTCCTAACAGGAACAATGCGGAGGTCCACGGCACGAACACGCCACCTCCCGCGGTTAATGAGCGCACGGCTCCGGCCAGCGTTCCTCATACTGCTCCGCCCGCCGCAAGCCGTGGCGGTCCGCCACCACCCACTCGGCCGGCGCTGGTGGCCAAGTCTCCACCGCCGCAGGAAAAGCTGCCCTATGCGCACAAAGCGCCGGCCATGGAGGAACATCCTGGGCGTCCGCTGGAGCCACATCAGAGGGCAAACCTTCATGCAGGCCAACCGGCAGGACCGATGATGGACAGGGAGTTTCCGCCGCATTCGGCTCCGGCGGCGCGACCGGCTCCGCCGCCGCACGCGCTGTCAGCGTCTCACGGCGAGCCGCCCAAACATTAGACGTGACGGGCTGAAAATCCCGAACCGCCCGCCTTCATTTTGAAGTAGGAGCGGTTCGGGTAATTGGCCCCCGGGCCAAGTCCTCTACACCTTTACTCGTTGACCGTTGCAGCCGCAGCGGGCCGAGCCGTGAAATTTCTAAAACGCAGCCACTGCTGAAGTTGCTGGCGAGCATTTTCAGGGAGTGTAACCCTTGTGGGTCCGCCGCCAGCCGGAGACAAAGCGCCCCCGGCGCCGCCTCCGAAATTCGTCGGGATTGCCAAGTAGGCATGAATCTCGCCGGTGCTGGTCTGCAAGGCAAAGCCCACGATTTCTCCGGCGGAATTGATGCCGAACGCGTGCATCAGGTACAAGGGGGAGTTCGGAGGAATGAGGCTATTGAGATCCGTCATCACACCGTTCTGCCACAGGTATGCGTGGTCGTTTCCGTTCGCATCCTGGGAAACGCCGGCAACCTGGCCCCGGTTGTTGATCCCACAGCCGACGCTCACGACGTCTCCCGGCAACGTGCCCAGGTCGCTCATCACGCCTTTCTGCCAGAGAAACGCGTGCTGGTAATTGTCGCCCGGCAAGTCCGACGTGCCGACTACCTGCTCGTTGTCGTTCATTGCGAAGGCTATGTTGTTGAATTTCCCGCCCAGATTGCCGAGATTAACCGGTAGGCTGCCGCCCTTCCGCCAAAGCAAGGCGTGCCTCGGTGCAAGAGGCAGGCCGTAACGTGGATCAAATGCCGCACAAGCACCCGAGGCGCCCACCATCTCGCCCTTGTTGTTCATCCAGAAGACGCCGCCTTCCTGATCACCAGGGTAGGTAGGAAGGACCCGAATCTGGCCATTGGTCCATACGACGGGTTTGAATTGCAGGACTTGCGGCGCCGGGCAGTTCGGGTCCGGCGTGCTGTTCTCTGCAAAGCCCGCGATTTGACCTCGGTCATTGATTCCGCCGCCTTGGGCGTTATTGCCACCTAAGGTATCGAGCGGCGTCATAACTCCGTTCTGCCAGGAAAAGCCGAGACAGATGAGGTTGTCGCCGTAGCCGCAAAAATCCTCGCCGCTGGGATCCGGCGTCGACGTTTCGGCCAACCCTCCGGCCTGCAGTGAATCAGTGGGGCCTTGGTATGCAGCGCTGCTCGGACCCCCCAAGGTGCCGAGGTCGGTCATCACTCCGTTGGCGTACACGAAAGCGTGTTGGGCCGTGTCGCCGGGTAAGTTTGCAAATCCGTCCACCTGTCCCTTGTCGTTGATGCCGAAGGCAAGGCCGAATGTTCCTCCCAAGGTGCCGAGATCGATGACGGCGTATCGGGGTGCAGGCTGCGCAACGGCCAGCGTGGCGAGCAAAATGCTAATCGCAATTGAAGTCACAATCGTTTTCATATCTACCTCCACCTAGATAGGCGCAGAATGTGCCGGGAAACTATCATTCAGGGTTGTTGAGTTAAGGGAACCGGGCGCGGCGGTACAATTCAGCCCATAGATAGCTATGCAGAGGGCGACGCAAACCGGTGAGCCGGCTGGGGGCGATGTAAGCCAGCTCCTGCGCGCCTGGAGCGACGGAGACCAAGGAGCGCTCGAACGGCTGACCCCCATCGTCTATAAGGAACTCCATCGCCTGGCAAGCCACTATATGAAGGGCGAGCGCCCTGGACATATGCTGCAAACTACCGCCCTCGTCAATGAGGCCTACATGCGCCTGGTGGACTACAAGCGGATGCAGTGGCAGAATCGCGCGCACTTTTTTGCAGTTTCGGCCCAGTTGATGAGGCGCATTCTGGTGGAGCATGCACGGCGCCAGAACCTGAAACGGGGAGGCGGCGTACAGCATGTGTCCCTTGACGAGGCGGCCGTAGTGGGCGGCGACCGGGCCGCGGACCTGGTGGCGCTCGATGCCGCGATGGATGCGCTGGCGCGGCTCGATCCGCGTAAAGTGCAGGTGGTAGAGATGCGCTTCTTTGGCGGACTCAGTGTGGAAGAGACCGCCGAGGTGCTCAAAGTATCGCCGGTCACCGTGATGCGCGACTGGAGCACCGCCAAGGCCTGGCTCTACCGCGAACTGGCGGGCGAGACAACCGATGGACTCTGATCGGTGGCAACAAATTGATGGCCTGCTGCAATCCGCGCTCGAGCGTCCGCCCGAGGAGCGCGACGCATTTCTGCGACAAGCCTGCGCCGGCGATGAGGCCCTGGAGCGCGAGGTCCGTTCGCTGCTGGCGTCGCAGCAAGCGGCAGGAAGCTTCCTGGACAGCCCGGCGATAGAAGTGGCCGCGCGAGCAATCGCTTCTCGGCAAAACAAAGACACCCCAGATGCTGCCGGTTCGCTTATTGGCCGGACCATCTCCCACTACCGCATCATCGAGAAGCTGGGCGGGGGCGGCATGGGCGTGGTTTACAAGGCCGAGGACGCCCGCCTGCACCGGTTCGTAGCCCTTAAGTTTCTGCCCGATGAGATTGCTCAAGACACGCAAGCTCTGAGCCGCTTCCGGCGCGAGGCCCAAGCCGCTTCCGCTTTGAATCATCCCAACATCTGCACCATTTATGACATCGGCGAGCAGGACGCGCGCTCCTTCATCGTCATGGAATTCATGGATGGAGCTACCCTGAAGCATCACATCCTGGGTCGCCCGCTGGAAATCGAAACCCTTGTTTCGCTGGGCATCGAAATTGCCGATGCGCTGGATGCCGCCCATTCCGCGGGCATCATCCATCGCGACATTAAGTCCGCGAACATCTTCGTCACCCAGCGCGGTCACGCGAAGATTCTCGACTTTGGATTGGCGAAGGTCGGTCCGGTCGTCGACCGCGACGCCGGTAAATTGGCGGGTGGGACAAGGACGACCCAAGAGCACCTGACTAGTCCGGGAAGCGCGCCGGGAACGGCCTCATACATGTCGCCGGAGCAAGTCCGCGCTAAACCTCTGGACGCGCGTACCGACTTGTTCTCGCTGGGAGTGGTGCTCTATGAAATGGCCACGGGCCGGATGCCGTTTCGCGGGGAGAGTCTGGGCGACATCTTCGATTCCATTCTCAACAGCGCTCCGGTAACTCCCGTACGTCTCAATCCCGACCTGCCCGCCGAATTTGAGAGCATCATCAACAAGTGCCTGGAAAAAGATCGCAATCTGCGCTACCAGCACGCTTCGGAAATTCGCACCGACCTCCAGCGTCTGAAGCGGGACAGCGATTCGGGGCGGCTGAGGGCAAGCGCGCAACTCAGAGTCCCCGCGGCCACCGCCAATCCCCGGAAGGTGATTATTCCTGCGGTCGTGATTTTGCTTGCCCTCTTTGTCGCGAGTTACTTCTATTTTCACCGCCCAGCAAAACTCACGGACAAAGACACCATTGTCCTCGCCGATTTCACAAATTCAACAGGCGATCCGGTGTTTGACGGCACACTGCGGCAGGGGCTTTCCGTACAGTTGGAACAATCGCCTTTCCTGAGCATTATCTCCGATCAGCAAATCCAGCAGGTCCTGCAAATGATGGGCCAGAAACCGGATGCTAAACTCACCACCGACATTGCCCGGGAACTCTGCCAGCGGACCGGCAGCGCCGCTGTCCTCGAAGGCTCGATAACACAGATCGGCACGCCGTATCTTTTGACCGTCAAGGCGGTCAACTGCGCAACCGGCCAGTCGCTAGCAAGCGCGGAAGCCCAGGCGAGCGACAAGAACCACGTGCTGGATGCACTGGGCAAGACAGCTTCGGACATTCGTAACAAACTGGGCGAGTCGCTGAGCACGGTGCAGAAATTCGATACTCCTCTCGAACAAGCGACCACCCCGTCGCTGGAAGCCCTGAAATCCTTCAGCTCAGGTTTTCAAATTCATAATACTGCCGAGGATGCTGCGGCTATTCCGTTTTATAAGCAGGCCATCGAACTCGACCCTCATTTCGCACTCGCGTACGTGTGGATGGGCATCGCGTACAACAATATGGGTGAACTCAGTATGGATGTCGAGAGTACCCGAAAAGCTTACGAACTCCGCGACCGAACCAGCGAGCCGGAGAAGTACTTCATTACGGCTCGGTACCATAAGGTGGTCACCGGGAACCTGGAGAAGGCCGAAGAAGCCCTCCAGCTTTGGATACAGGCGTATCCTCGCATGGCACAACCGCATATTTACTTAGCGGGGGCAATCTACCCGAATACAGGACAATATGAGAAAGGGGTTGCAGCTGGCAAAGAGGCAATCCGCCTGAGTCCGAACTCTTCCCCCGCGTATGCACTCACGATTCCTGACTACGAGGCGATGAATCGCATCGATGAGGCGAAGGCCACGTATGAGCAAGCTCTCCGTCGCAAACTGAAAAACCATTTCTTCTCTCTTGCGCTGTATGAGATTGCTTTTTTGCAGGATGATGCAGCGGGGATGGCGCAGCAGGTATCGCTATCGGCGGGAACGCCGGGCTGGGAAGCTACCTTGCTCGCGGACGAGGCCGATACCGCCGCCTACTCGGGGCGGCTTAGGAGCGCTCGAGAGTTTTCCCGTCAGGCAGTAGATTCCGCCGAACGGGCTGGAGACAAGGAAGCGGCTGAAACCTACTCCGCCCTTTCAGCTCTCCGTGAGGGCTTATTCGGCAACGCAGACGAAGCAAAACGGCGTGCCACTTCGGCAATGAGGCATCCGGCAGGCCACGATCTGCAGTACGCTACCGCACTGGCGTCGGTCTACGCTGGGGACGACCAGCGAGCGCAAAAACTTACGGACGATCTGGGCCAGAGATTCCCGGAAGCCACAGTCGTGCAGTTCAATTACCTGCCGACCCTCCGCGCAAAGCTTGCGGTCAGCAAGGGAGATGCTTCCGAAGCCCTGGAGACTCTCAGGGACGCCATTCCGAATGAGCTGGGACGGAG
>JBKQKT010000342.1:0-7603 GCA_052147365.1 Candidatus Korobacteraceae bacterium
AAGGCCTCGGAACGTGGTGTCCAAGAAGTGGGTTCGCAGGTAATGGCGCAAGCCGTGCGGTCCCACTATCAATGTGCAGACCAGACTGAGAAAAGAGTGCAGGGAAGTGCTCCTCCAAGCTTATAGACAACGATTCAGGGTCGAGGGCGAAGAAGCTCCTTCGCCGTTGATTGTACCTGACGGCGGACATCCCGAAGAACGTTGCCCTGCGAGATTGACTCTTCCTCTGCCGCGGCTAACAATAGAGGGAAAGAGACGGGATGAAGCTACCGGGGATTTTATCTGCACTCTTATTGTCGGTCCTTAGTTGCCCGGTATTGCTGAGCGCGCAGGGGCCTCCAACGGCTTTGACGCCGGCAGCAGCGCAGGAGATTTACCCCGACCAGGGCTACCTTTCGGCCACACGGTACGCCAGCCGCTTTTTCGGATTCGTCTTCGACCTTCCGCCGGATGCTCGGCTTGAGCCAGTCCCGCAGCCGGTCGCCCGCGACGGGCGAATTCAGATGCTGCAACTGGCAGGTCCGCCTCCGGCATACGCCATGGTCTCGATCGTCGCTTTTTCGTCGCGGGCGAAGTCTCTGGATGCAAAAGTCATCCTGCAGAAGGCGCTTGAACAGGAACGGTTCCATGGCGCGGAACAGTTGCATGGGCTTTCCAAGGCAACATTGGCCGGACATCTTTTCTACTTCTACGAGACCCGCCGCGGAGCGGACCAGCACATGGAGCTGGCTTCAAATCTTGAAGGCTATGCGCTGGTGGTGACGCTGGCAGCGACCAACGAGACGACAGTCAAAGAGCTTGAATCCTGCTTCCTACACGTAACGTTTCTTACTGCTGCGAAGGATCGTGAGGCTGCTGGTCCAGACGCTGTGGAGTACGAAGGGCCGGCGCTTTCGCCCCACAGGCTGGCACAGTTCCAAACTGATCCGCCGGCGAACCATATCGATGGCGGAAAGCTTTCGGGCAGCCTTTACGAAAACCACGTACTTGGCTTCAGCTACCGCATTCCGCAAGGCTGGATCATGGAATCAGAAGGAGCTGTTCAGCCTGCCATCGAGCGCTCACGCAGGAGGGGCTTCGAAGATTCGTGGATGGGGGCCGGTGAGCGTGATTTGATGAAGGTCTGCAACCGCACCCTGTTTTCGGCTTGGGCAAAGCGTCCCGGTGCCGATGGCCAGCTCTCCTACGATGACTTTGGCGAAATAACGGTCTCGGCAGTCCCTTTGGCATGTTTTCCGGGAATGAAGTTCCCCGCGAGCACGACCGATCGACGGACCGCCCAGGATTTTCTTTTGCAGTTCGGGATGACTCATCCTGTCGTACGCGACATGCGGGACGCCAAGGTTTTTACCTCCGGCGGTAACCTGGTTGTTTTTCTGCACGGAACGGTTGGTTTTCAGGTTCCGGGGGACGAACTATCACGGCGATTGTCCATCGCCATGACAGTTACATCAAGGCATGGTTATTTAGTGACATGGTTCTTCGCTGCCCCACATGACAGCGAGTTGCGGGAACTGCTGAACGAACGGGTTGCCTTCGATGCTGAGGCGCCGATCAAAGAAACCAGCTCCACCAAGCCCGGAGGCGGTGACGCAATGCCCGCAAGTTCGCCTCCGGCGGCTACGAATCCTGGTGTGCCGCCCACAGCTTCGACGGCGAGTGGCGATACCGGACCTGCCTCAGTGGCTCAACCGCAGGATACGCCTGAGAACTCTGCTTCGCCGCGGCCAACTCTGCTCCTTTCAGGAGAGTCGGTACAGGGCCAGCAAGTTAAAGCGCAGCCGCTCCCGCAGCATTAGAATCAGCCTTTCGCTCCTTGCTTTTCACAATTGAGCAAGTTCGTTACTATCGGGTGCCTGCCAACAACAAGGGAAAGGCGAACAGCGAAGCGCGGCTCATATGCGAGGACTCAAAGGCAAGCGTGTTGTCGTCACTGGAGGGGCGAGTGGCATTGGCGCGGCCACGGCTGCGCGTTTTCTGGAGGAAGGATCGACTGTGGCGATCCTCGACCACGACCAGGAAGCCTGCGACGAGATCCGCAAGCAATTCCCGGCCCTTTCTGGGACATTCCTCGCCGACGTTGCCCATCACGAACAAGTTCAGAATGCTTTCGTTGCTATTGTTCGCGATCTTGGCGGGGTGGACGTTCTCATCAACAACGCGGGTATAAGCATTCGGCACAAGTTTCTCGATATCACGAACGAGGAGTGGAGTCGCGTCCTCGCAGTAAACTTGACCGGTGCTTTTTACGTGGCGCAGGCCGCCGCCCGCCACATGATGGCTGGCGCGGGCGGCGTCATACTGAACACAGCTTCCACCAACGGCATCGTGGGTTATCCGTACTACGCCGACTACAACGCCACCAAAGCCGGGGTAATCGAACTGACCCGCTCCATGGCACTCGAGCTAGCGCCCAAAGTCCGGGTGAACGCGGTTGCTCCGGGGTACGTACTGACTCCGATGCAGCGCGCCGAGTACTCCGACGTGATGCTGGAGGACGTAAATCAGAAGATTCCTTTGCGGCGTCACGCGCAGCCGGAGGAAGTTGCCGCATTGTTCGCTTTTCTCGCCTCCGATGACGCCGCCTATCTCAACGGACATGTATATGTGATAGATGGCGCCGAGACTGCCGGGGGTCTCGCCAGCCGATGACCAACCCTCCGGGCGGGCAATGAACCTGCATAGCTTCGCGATGACTGCTGGAGCTTTCTGTGTCATCGCATGGTGTTATCTCCTGGCTGCGCGTGGAAGGTTCTGGCAGGTGCGGCGGCTCGACGCAGGCATTGCGCCCGTGGCGAGAACCGGGCTCATCGCAGTTATTATCCCGGCACGTAACGAAGCTGGCGTAATCGGCGAAGCCATAAGCTCGCTGCTCCGACAGAGCTGTGCAGCTTCCATTCATATTTTCATCATTGACGACAGCAGTACAGACGGAACGGCGGAGGCAGCGCGCCAGGCGGCCGCGAGTCACTCCCGCGCGGCCGCGCTGACCGTAATCTCCGGGCAACTGTTGCCGCCAGGGTGGTCAGGCAAGTTGTGGGCAGTGCAACAGGGGATCGAGCTCGCACTTCCTTTGAATCCGAAATTTCTGTTGCTCACCGACGCCGACATCTGGCACTCGCCAAAAAATGTGGCCACGCTTGCTGCCTTGGCGGAAGGTGGAGGATACGAACTAGCCTCTTTTATGGTGAAGTTGCACTGCCGCAGTGCAGCGGAGAAGTTGCTCATCCCGGCGTTCGTATTTTTCTTCTTCATGCTGTATCCGCCGGAGTGGATTCGCGATCCCCGGCGCCAGACTGCAGGTGCAGCTGGAGGCTGCATCCTGGTTCGCCCAGAGGCGCTGGCGCGCGCTGGCGGAATTGCCGCGATCCGGAACGAAATCATCGACGACTGTGCGCTCGCTGCCGCTGTGAAGCGCACTGGCGGCAAGATATGGCTTCGGGTGACGCCGGACACCCATAGTCTGAGAGCCTATGGATCGTTCGCTGAGATCGAGCGCATGATTGCCCGCACAGCATTTAACCAGTTGCGTCACTCGACATGGTTGTTGATTGGCGCGCTGGCGGGACTCGCACTGACCTTTCTGCTGCCGGTCGGTTTGCTTTTCAGCGGATTGTGGGGGCTAGGGGCAGCGGCTTATTTACTGATGTTTGTTGTGTATCTGCCGATGGTGAGGTTCTATGAGCGGAGCGTGCTATGGGCACTTACCTTACCCTTTGCCGCTGCGTTTTACATGTTGGCCATTTTGCACTCAGCCGTAAAGTACTGGTCAGGACGCGGCGGAGAATGGAAGGGCCGCACGCAGGATGCGACGGCATCGCGATAGTCAACTCACGCTCGAGCGGCGACTTCCAGAACCACGACTGGCGAAACTGCTGCCTTCACCAGACCAAGCAACCGCCTCAGGCCCTTCTCGACATCGGCACCGAGATCAATGCGGATGGCCCGGCGATGCCGGCTGACCAGCGACTCAAAATCCCCTAGTGCCTGGGCCTGCTTGAGCACACCGAAGGTAAATTTCTCGCCCGGAATGTCGATGTCATTGATGTCGCCGGAAGTTATCTGGATCAACACGCCGGTGTCGGGACCGCCCTTGTGCAACTGGCCGGTGGAGTGCAAGAATCGCGGACCATACCCGCAGGTCGTGGCAACTTTCTTCTCATCCCGAACCACGACACGAATTTCCCGCAGGAGAACCTCGTAGTTGTTCAGCTCTTCAATGTAAGAGGTGAGGGCAAAATAATCGCCAGGCTGCACGCGGGCGATGTGGGCTGCGACGATCTCCTGCAGGGAAGAACCGCCGCGACGGAGGGTGTCGCGCGTTTCCGTATCACCGAAAACGCGCAGCGTGTTATCGGCTACGATGAGGCTCTGTTGGGTTAGGGAGCCGTTCTGCACAAATTCAGTAAGCAGGCGACGGGTATTATCCTTCGACTCCTGCACGTTGGGCTGATCGAAGACGTCGATGCCTAGGAGCGCGCCGGCCACTGCGGTAGCGAACTCCCACATGAAAAATTCTTCGCCGAGATCGAGCGAATCGTGCAAGGTGTGACGCAGCACCGGATGTCCTGCAGCCTCCAGCGCGAGAAGCTTCTCTTCGATATCACCGGTCTTGGCCGAGTGAGTGTGGATGTAGGCAAAGATACGGTCGTCGCCGTAAACATCGGGCGAACCCAGCGGCTCACCCGCGACGGGAACGATCCCCTTGCCCTCTTTGCCGGTACTTTCAGCGATGAGTTGCTCGATCCACAGCCCCAAGGAAGCAAGTGGCGGGGGCGTGATAAACGTCAGCTTATTGCGGCCGGCATTCGCCAGCGCACCGAGGACTGCTCCCAGACGTGCTCCCGGATGTTCGCTGACGCCAACCGGCCCGGTACAGGCATGGGCCGCGTGAGTGGCACGCGCGAGCAGCGCTTTCACATCCCCGCCCATAACCGCGAAAGGCACCATGCCAAAGTAGGAAAGCGCCGAATACCGGCCACCTATATCCGGCATGTTCAGAAAGACACGGCGGAAATGGTCCCGCGACGCGTCCCGGACGAGCTGATTGCCGGGATCGGTGATCGCTACGAAGTTCTCGCCCGCTGAGTCGCCCTTGACCCGCTTCACCCGATCGTAAAAGTAGCGGTGGAGCATCTGCGGCTCGGCCGTAGTGCCCGACTTGGATGACACGATGAACAGAGTGTTGCCCACGCTAATTTTCTGCTCCAAGTGGCGAACCGCTGTCGGCACCGTGGAGTCGAGGACGTAAAGCTGAGGATAGCCATCCTTCCTGCTGAAGGTTCGGGCCAGCACCTCAGGACACAGGCTGGAGCCTCCCATTCCGAGCACGACAACCGACTCGAATCCAGCTTTGCGGATCTCTTCCGCAAAGGCGGCCAATTCGCCGACGTGCGGGAGCATCGTCTCCGCAAGATTCAGCCAGCCCAGCGAATTGCTGATGATCTTCTCGTGCTCGGGGTCGCTCTTCCACAGCGTGGGGTCTTTCTTCCATATGCGAGCGACGAAGTTCTGTTTTTCGAGACTCTTCAGCGCCTCCTGGAAGTCGGCTTCGTGCTGGCCGAGCGCAGCGGTGTGGCGAGCGATTATGCCGCGCGTGACTTCATCATGCCGCGCTTCAATCACCTTGATCAGCTCGCGAAACGAATCGGAGAACGACTTGACGCCCTCTTCTGTCAGCTTATCTGTGACCGACTTCATGTCAATGCCGACGCCGGCCAATTCCTCGAAGACGCGATGCGCTTCGTCAAGGCCGGTTGCGAGCGTGGGGGCCACCGTTCCGTGATCGCGGAAGGCTTCGAGTGTTTGCGGCGGAAGGGTATTGACGGTATCGGGCCCTATGAGGGTGTCCACGTACATAGTGTCCGGATATGACGGATTCTTGGTACTAGTGGACGCCCACAGCGGGCGCTGCACCTTCGCGCCCTTGGCCCTCAGCACTGCAAATCGCTCACTGCCGAAGATACGCTGGAACGACTCGTAAGCCAGCTTTGCATTAGCAATGGCAGTTTTGCCCATCAGAACGGTTATGCGCTCCTTCTGCACGTCGTCGGTGGCTTTTTCGGCAAGCTGGCTGAGCTGTTTGTCCACCATGTTGTCTATGCGGCTGACGAAGAAGCTGGCAACGGAACCGACGCGGTCAACTGGCTGCCCCGCAGCGGCGCGGCGCTCCAGGCCTTTGATATAGGCATCGGCGACTTTTTCGTACACGTCAACCGCAAAGATCAGGGTGACGTTGATATTCAGCCCGAAGGCGATGAGCTCTTCGATGGCGGGGAGTCCGGCGGGAGTGGCTGGAACTTTGATCATCACGTTTGGGCGGTTCACTCGCGCAAATAGCTTCTTGGCTTCCTCTATAGTCGCCTTGGTGTCATTGGCCAGTAAAGGCGAGACCTCCAGGCTGCAGAATCCGTCGCCAGCGTCGCTGGCATCGTAAACGCCCCGGAACGTGTCGGCGGCACCACTAATGTCCTGCACAACGACTTCTTCGTAAATGTGCGAGACACTACCTCCGGCACGCGCCAGTAAGGCGAGCTGCTCGGCGTAATCCTGGCTGCCACTGATGGCCTTCTCAAAGATGGTCGGATTCGAGGTAAGGCCACGGAGTCCGTCGTTATCAATGAGCCGCATGAGTTCTCCTGTGTTCAACAGAGAACGGCGCATCTGATCGAGCCACACACTCTGACCTAACGAATGAAGCTGTATCAACGGATTACTTCTCATTTCATGCCTCGTAAATTCTCGCGTTCGAGCGCCGCGATCTCTGCCACGGTTTCGTTCAACGGAACCCCGGCGTGGTCAGTGCCCACGGCTATTCTCATGGCAAGCCTACTCCCTCTACATTAAGGTTTGATGTTCTTCATGACCGCACGCGCTTTGGCTACAACGTCATCTACCGTAAAGCCAAAGTGTTTGAGCAGGTCCTTAAGAGGAGCAGATGCACCGAAGTCGTCTCGGGAAACAACATCCCCGTCAGGCCCGACGTATTGAGACCAGCCGAGGCTGGTACCTGCTTCGACCGCCAGTCGCGCCCGGACTTCCGGCGGCAGTACCCGACGCCGGTATTCGATAGGTTGCTCTTCAAACAGCCTCCAGCACGGCATAGAAACGACGCGAGCCTTCACGCCTTCGGCTGTGAGCCGCTCATACGCGCCCACACAAAGCTGCACTTCCGAGCCAGTTCCAATCAGGATGATGTGGGGCGTGCCGCCGGAGTCCGCCATGATGTAGGCTCCCTTGGCTAGGCCCGCGGCCGAAGCATACTTCGCGCGATCAAATGTGGGCACAGCCTGTCGGGTCAGCGCGAGCGCTACCGGCACTTTTTTCAACGGCATGATGTAACGCCATGCCTCGGCAACCTCGTTGGCGTCCGCGGGTCGAAAAAGCAGTATCCGCGGAATGGCGCGCACAGACATGAGATGTTCGATCGGCTGGTGCGTCGGACCATCCTCCCCCAGACAGAACGAATCATGGGTGTATATGAAGATCGCGGGTTGGTCCATTATTGCCGCCAGACGAAGGACTGGCCGCATGTAATCCGAGAAGATGAAGAAGGTCGCTCCATACGCACGCAACCCCGAAAGCGACATGCCATTTACGATGG
>JBKQKT010000343.1:0-4991 GCA_052147365.1 Candidatus Korobacteraceae bacterium
GTCGGTCTTCGGTAAAGAGTGAGCGATTCCTTCCAGCATCCATGCCCGGCTGAGATTGAGCCCATCCAAATGAGCGAGCTTCGGATCGCTTGGATCGGGCGACACAACGGGCTGCAACCACACACGATTGCCCGACACAGGAATTTGGGGCATGAAGGCGCGAAGCCAGCGAGCAAACTCCTGGCTCGGCAAGACACGCCGCATCAGGTCCGCTTCGCCGAGGCACGGTGTCATGAAATCTTCGCCGGATGGCTCGTTGTTTAGAGGGCAGTTCTTGTCGCTGAGGTAGAACTGCTTTGCTTTGGACACGATCAATTGGGCAAATTTCTGATCGCCACTGCTGCGCGCATAATCGAACATCAAACCGAGCGCGAAAGCGGTCTGGTCGTGCTCGCCGATTCGTACAGGGTTGGAGAGCTTGGGAAGCCAGTTGTTCAGACGTTCCAATACGACTTCCTCAAGCGGATGCAAATTAGCGGCCATGTCTTTGGCCTGCGGATCATTCCACTCCCGTAGTTCCGCGGCCAGTTGAAGAAGCCATGCCAACCCATACGGACGCTCAAAACTGGCGCGTCCCTCTCCCCGGAGATATGCGGCCTCCTGCGTGATGTTTTCTGCGGTGAGGCTTTGCTCGAGTGCTTCGCGCGCACTCTGAACGAAGGGAGCGTTCGGAAAAGTTCTGACCAATCGAACGAGGAGCCAATGCCCGTGCACAGAGGAATGCCAGTCGTAGCACCCATAAAATGCAGGCGTCAGTTTCCGGGGTGGCGCCACATCCGCATCGCTGTTCAACGTGTGGCTTATGTGATTTGGATACTCCTTGTGTACGCAGCTGAGGGCAAGATTCGCAAACCGCTGCGCCGCGTTGCTATCGAATCGAACCGTGTTTTGCGCTGCAGCACTCATGGTGAAAGGCAGGAGAATGGCGCAGAAGAAGAGTTTCATTGGTTAATACCTTAGCCGAATCACGCTCAAGGCGCGAGTCCGCCACCCTTGCGAGCCATGGGTGTGCGCCTATATCGCTACAGCGGCTGGTGGATGTGATCGGTATCCCAGGTCTCAAAAGCGAAATCTCCACCCCACGGACGAGGACCTGTCCGTGGGGGCTCTGGACCTGCACCCGATTCTTGAGCTGGGTGGAGATCGCGAAGGGCAACCGCAGATCCTTCGTCGCCGATGGGGCCGGCTCCTAAGGATGACAGATTGGCGGGAGTGCGATCCACAAAACTGAAACGTCTTATTTCGCCTGCACCAGCTCCGCAACAACTGCCGCGATTTTATCGAGTATCTGGTTCCAGCCCTCCAGTTGACCGCTATTCTTCGCGCTCTCCATGGGTTCATTTCCAATGAAGGTGAGTCTCGTCTGGCCGTTTCCAAGATCCTCAAAAAGAGCCACATCGTAGGCGCCCTCTATGGCCTCATGTTCTATTCCATATTGAGCGGGGTCAACCTTGTTTCCCTCCGGGTCGGAAAAGTACATCAAGGAAACGATCTTCTCGTGCGGAACAATCTCGTGGTATTCAACCGCATTCCAGAACTCCTGCCCATCGGGCGCCTTCATGCAGCAGAGAAGTTTTCCGCCCACGCGAAAATCCATCTTGCAAACGGGCGCAGTAAATCCCTTCGGTCCCCACCACTGCATCACATATTTGGGGTCTGTCCACGCCTTCCAAACGAGTTCGCGTGGGGCATCAAATACTCTCACTACGACCATCCGGTCTGTCTCGTTAACCGTTCTTGTCATCTCTGACCTCCGTCTTTTTCATTTGCTTCACCACCACATCCAGCTTGTCGAAACTCCCTTCCCAAAATCGGCGATAATAAGCAGCCCAGTCGCTGACTTTTTTTATAGCCTCTGGCCTAAGCGTGCACACACACACTCGCCCACCCTTGGGCGTGATTACAACCCGCGCCCGCACCAGGCAGGCAATATGTTTTGAAATCATCTGCTGCGAGAGCGCAAACGGTTCCGTCAATCCATGCACAGAGGCAGGCCCATGTGACAGACGCTCGATCATCGCCCGCCGGGTTGGATCGGACAAAGCCGCAAATGTTGTACCCAATCTATCCACAACCATATGGTAGTGGATTTTCTGTCCTTGTCAAGTGTGAATTTTGGCGGGTGGCCCACCGCAGCTAACGTGCTGCTCGCGCAGAGCGTGAACGACGGCTCGCGAATGTCAGCGAATGGAGCCTCGAGCCAGCTTATCGTTGTAAATTCACATCACGTCCCCCCTAGTGCAGGTTTCATCAACCGCAATGGAGGTTTTTCGAGACAATGAAAAGCGTTCGCAGGTCCTTCTCTTTGAGCACACTTTGCCTGGCTTTTACATGCATGATGCTAGGTGTCGTGAGTATCCAGAAGGCCACGCCCAGGCCTCGGCCCCGCCGATCGGCAGCTGGGTGAATGTAAACAAGACCAATGGTCTGGTGGTCGAGCAGAACGGCACGTGTGGCTTCCTGGTCAACGGGAAGGCGAAGTGGTCGGGCACCCGCCGGTGGGAGACTCCCTCGGCCAAAGGCGGGATTCTGGACCTTCTGTACCCCATGCCTCTGCAGCCCGGGCACATTCGCTGGAGTGTGATCTGGGTCAATCAGACGACCATCACCCTCGATGGAGAGGCGTTCTACAAGCAGGCGAACTAGGGCGGAGCCCCGGTCCCCAAAGGTGAGGGACCGGGGGCACCCTCATGATTGGGAGAACCGAAGGATGGTGGGCGCTGTAGGATTCGAACCTACGACTTCCACCGTGTGAAGGTGACACTCTACCGCTGAGTTAAGCGCCCAGAAAAGGCATCGGAGGGGTTCGCCGGGCGTCCCAGCCCCGCCATAAAACCCGGAGCCAAACAGACCCAGCCGGAGGGTCATTTTCGCGCTCTACTCAGTCCGCCGAACCGCTTCAGGTTCGCGTCTAAAGGACCTGCGCGAAAAGGCCATCCCGTAGGGTAGAGTAACACCAGCAGGGCTTTACGGCCAAACCGCACCCGCGGCCGGCACCAGTTTCGCCGCGAGTAGCCTGAGGCGCCACAAGCCAAGCGGATCATGCTCAGAAACAGGCTCAGAAACAGGCTCGGGAGAGCGGGTTCAATTCGCCCGGAGAGCGAGCTCCCTCCTCAAGTGGAAGCGGTGCCGCGGCCTATTTTCGGCCCCTTTTTCGGTATGGGTAGCCACCGTTTACCCTCCGCTTTAGCTCGTGCCGACGCCTTCGCGCAGAGCGCGGAACCGGGAGCCGGGGAAGAGGGCCCCGAGGACGGAAATTCAGGCGAAGAAACTGGTTACGAGGCGCAACCTTCTGGCCCAAATGGGGTTCCAGAAGATATGGCAACGATGGTCCTTAACGGTCCGGCGTTGGGTGCGGGCGCGGCTCTTCGGCCGGGCGAGCCCCGTACGGGTCTGAGGGACGAACTGGACCCTAAAAGCGACGCAGCAATTATGCTGCGGGTGGCCGAGGGCGACGAAGCCAGTTTTAATTACCTGGCAACAAAATACCATCGGCCGATGATTCATTTCCTGTACCGGATGGTCGGGAACCAGGCGGTTGCCGAAGAGTTAGCCCAGGAGGTGTTTCTTCGCGTCTATCGTGCCAGGAGCAGCTATCGGGCCGAAGCCAGATTTACGACGTGGCTTTACCGGATCGCGACCAACCTGGCGGTGAATCACGCGCGGGACACCCGGCATGAACGGTCGGCGCAAACGGTGTATCTGGATCAGCCGGACGAGGAGACGGGCACGACTCCCGATGTGGCTGACGGTGAGCCGACGGCGGAGCAGCAGTTGCTGCAGGATGAACGCATGGCCGCCATCCGGCGTCACGTGATGGCGCTGCCGGAAAGGCAGCGGATGGCTGTGTTGATGCACAAGTACCAGGGGATGGATTACCGGCAGATCGGTGAAGTGCTCAAGTTGAGCGAGTCGGCGACGAAGTCGCTGCTGTTTCGCGCTTACCAGACGCTCCGGGACAAATTGAAGGATTTTGTTTGAAGGCATGAGTGAAAAGAAGCCGGAGCCATAGAAAAGGAAACCATAGAAAACGGAAATTGGCCGGCGGAAACTGTGGGGTGGGAATCATGAAAAGGATGAAGACAAATTGCCCGGGAATGGATGCTGAGCTGGCGGGATTGCTGCTCGATCCGAGCCCGGCTTCTGCCAAGGTTCAGGCGCATGTTGCCGAGTGTAAGCGCTGCCAGGATGAGCTCGCGGATCTGAAGACGACCGTGCAGGCTCTGGATGCCTGGAAGGCTCCCGCGCCGAGCCCTTATTTCCTGACGCGGCTTGGCGCCAGGATGCGGGAAGAGCGCGAGGCTGTGCCGGCCGGATGGCTGGCTGGCGCCATCGCTCGGCTGCGCGCAACCGTCAAGTACGGTTCGGGATTGCATGTGCGTCCGCTGGCGGCCGTAGCGCTTACAGTGGTGCTGCTGGTAGGCGGGGGCACGTATCTGGGCGTGACCGACTGGATGCAGCCCGCGCAACAGACTGGCCAGAACGCTGCTGTGGTAAGCGACCTGCAAACGCTGGACAGCAATGCGCAGGTGCTGGATCAAATGGAAGCGCTGACCGGCAACCAGAACGGAGATTGACGTTTTTCACATTTCGGCCGCTTGCCGGGAGAAAGACTTGTGAACTGGACTTCAAACGCGGAAAGAAAGCGTCCGGCGGCGATGGCCGCAGCGGTCCTGTTCCTCTGTTTGACCGCGATTGCGGCGGCCGGGCAGCGCGGCTATGAGCGCCGAGCACCGCTCAGGCAATTCCGTTATGCGCAGCTCCAGAATCGGCAAAACGGAGCGCAGAATCAGCGGCAGAACCGGAATCAGCAGCGGCCGTATCAGCCGCAGCAAAGGCCGTACACACCGCAACAGCGGCCGAACCAAAACCAGCAGAGGCCGTACCAGACGCAACAGCGGCCGAACCAGAATCAGCAGAGGCCATATCAGCCAATCCCGCAAAATAACGGCGCGCAACGACCGACGACCGCATATCCGGCTCTTGGAGCC
>JBKQKT010000344.1:0-15219 GCA_052147365.1 Candidatus Korobacteraceae bacterium
CTAGGACGGCGGCGGGAAGGCTACGCCTTGGGCTGAGGCACAATCCGTAGATAAGGGCGGGGCGCTTTCCAGCCGTCGGGATAGACCTTCTTAGCCTCTTCATCGGAGACGGAACCAGCGATGATGACGTCCTCACCCTGCTGCCAATTCACCGGGGTGGCTACCTTGTGTTTGGCGGTTAATTGCAGTGAGTCGATCACACGCAGCACTTCATCAAAGTTCCGTCCGGTGGTCATGGGGTACACGATGATGAGTTTGACTTTCTTGTCGGGACCGATGACGAAGACGTTGCGTACCGTCATGTTGTCGGCCGGCGTTCTGGCCTCACTTGTCCCTTGCGTAGCGGCGGGCAGCATTCCGTACAGCTTCGCTATTTTAAGGTCGGTATCACCAATCATCGGATAATTTGGCGCGTAGCCCTGCGTTTCCTGGATGTCGATGGCCCAGCGCGCATGGTTGTCAACCGGATCGACGCTGAGGCCAATAATCTTGACGTTACGTTGGTCGAAATCGGGCTTCAGTTTCGCCATGTAGCCCAGTTCGGTGGTACACACCGGCGTAAAGTCTTTAGGGTGCGAAAACAATATGGCCCAGGAATCACCGATCCAGTCGTGTAAGCGGATTCGACCACTGGTTGTTTCGGCTTCGAAATCCGGTGCCACGTCGCCGATTTGAAGAGACATGCGTGCTCCTTTAGCTAGAATGCAATTTTACTTGGATTGGAAACGGCTGCCATTGTCGCCTACAACTCTTGTTGTCGTCAATTTCAGAGGCCTTTCGACTCCGCACGAGCCGGCACGGCGGACTCGTGCTGCGCACAGGATGACAGGATTGACCTTTGAGACCTGTCCAATCTCCGGTATCCTCCGCCGCGTCCCCAAAGCCATCACCCACGCGTGGTAATGTGTTGCCAACGGGCCACCCCATGCCGACTGCATATCCCGTTCGACGCTTCCGGCCGCTGCTGTACGCCGCTGCGGTCCTGCTGGCTGCAACGACCAGCCTCTATAGTGTCGCCTGGATGTACTACGTTCGCCGCCCGCCGCCGATACCGCAGGTCGAAGTCGGCTTTGACGAATCGTACTCTTCCGCCGGAATTGACATTAACAATGTGTACCCGAACAGCCCTGCGGAAAAATCCGGGCTGAAGGTGAATGACCGCATCGTAGCTATTGATGGAAGCAGTGCAGATTCTGCCTCGGCGTGGAACGAATTGTTGTTTCGCACCTGGCTGAGCTCACAACCGGGAGACACAGTGACCCTGACCCTGCGGCGGCCGGGACAATCACAACCATTGGTTATCACGCCTCGGTTTCGCGCTAGGCAAGGTGCAGGGGACACCAAGACCATCGCCCGCTCAATAGCGGATCAGATCCTGGACTTGTATCCGGTGCTGTTCCTCATCGTGGGCTTGGCTGTCCTATTTCTGCGGGTGGAAGACCGCAACGCATGGCTGCTGGCGTTCGTGTTCGCAGCCTTCATCACGGCCGCGGACCAGCCCAACCAATTTGTCGCCGCGCCTCCGCAACTTCAGGCTTTTCTGCTCGCCTACCGTTCGCTGGGAAACGCCGTCCTCGCCGGACTCTTCTACTTCTTTTTCGCGGTTTTTCCTACGCGCTCTCCGATTGACCGCAAAGCTCCTTGGCTGAAGTGGGTCCTGCCGTTAATTGGCCTCTGTTTGGGACTGGGAGGTTATCGGGGCGGCAATCTCGATGCCTTACCGTTTATCGCCGCCGTGTTGCCTTACCGCATCGCCCAGAATGCCAGACTGGTTACTGGCTACGGGGCCGCTTTACTTGGGCTTATTTCCCTTCTGTGCAACTTGTTCACCGTCTCCAGCGTGGACGACCGGCGAAAGCTCAAGGTGATTTTTTGGGGGACGGTTGTGGGAGTTACGCCCGCTGTAGTTATCGGCTTGGTGCAGGATGTTTTCCATACCAACTTTTACTTTTGGGTAAATTTTGCCAAGGTAATTCTGCTGTTCCTGTTTCCTCTCTCCTTCGCCTACGCTGTCGTAAAGCATCGGGTCATGGACATTCCGGTCCTGCTCAAGCGCAGCGCACGCTATTTCGTGGTGGAACGCGGCTTTGTAATTCTGATCCTGACGCTCTCCGTGGGCTTGACGTTTTGGTTCGGGCAGGCATTCTCGCGTTATTTTTCCGCTGGCTCGAGGGCAGCCATTCCCATTGGCGCGACCTTTGGGGTGCTGATGATCTCGGGCGCGACCCAGGTGCATCGCCGGGTTCGCACGCGGCTGGACCGTGCGTTCTTCCGCAGCTCCTACGACGCGCAGCAGATTCTGGAGGACCTCGCGGCCCGGACGCTCACCGTTACCACACGCGAGGACCTGGCTGGGTTGCTGCAGCAAAACATTTGGGATGCCTTGCATCCACGTACGATGTTCGTTTACCTGAACAACGGTGCGGGACAGTTCTTCGCGTATGCTGGCAATCCGCCGTCGGAGGCAATGACTCTATCGCCCAAGGCGGAAGCGATGGCGATGCTGGCCCAACGCGCAGAACCGCGGGAGGTCAGCCCCGAAGATACGTACGGCACGCAACTGGAACCATTGCAGCCCGAATGCCTGGTGCCGATTCGCGGCTCCAGGGAAGGCGAGTTGCAGGGAGGGATGGTGCTCGGCGCACGGCTTTCCGAGGAGCCCTATTCCGCCGGCGACAAGCGCCTGCTGGCTTCGGTGGCCAGCCAGGCGGGCATCGCCATGCGCAGCATTACGCTCGCGGAGAAGATGGCCGAGCGTATGGAGGTGGAACGGCGCGCAGAGCAGGAAATGCAGATCGCACGCCAGGTGCAGAGCCGGCTGCTGCCGCAGCAAGCGCCGTCACTGAAAACGCTGGAGTGCGCAGGCAAATGTGTCCAGACGCGAGCTGTGGGCGGCGATTACTACGACTTCCTCGATCTTGGCTCGGGCGGTCTCGGCCTGGTACTCGCCGACATCGCGGGCAAAGGAATTTCCGGGGCGCTGTTGATGGCCAATCTGCAGGCCAACCTGCGTAGCCAATATGCGCTGGCGCTGGAGGACATTCCCCGGCTGCTGCGCTCGGTGAATGGGCTGTTCTACAAGAACACCGAGCCCAGCCACTACGCGACCACCTTCTTCGCAGTGTACGACGACGAGACACGGCGGTTGCGTTATGTGAATTGCGGGCACAATCCGCCCATGGTATTGCGAGCCAATGGCGAGGTGGAGAGGCTCAACGCCACTGCAACCGTGCTGGGCTTGTTCGAGGAGTGGGACTGCGAGGTGGTCGAGTGCGAACTCGAGTCCGGCGACGTGCTGGTGATCTATACCGACGGCATCTCCGAGGCCGGAGAGAGCGAAGAGGGAACCAGCGAAGAGTTTGGCGAGGAGCGCCTGATGGCGGCAATTCGGAGGCGCAAGGAGCAATCCGCAGACGAAATCCTGGATGGCATTCTCGGCGCAGTGCAGCAGTTCAGCCCCGGTCAGCAGGCAGACGACATGACGCTGATTGTGGCCAAGTGCCGGTAAGGGAGCGCCGGCATCGCTGGTCTGCGGCTGCTCATCTATAATAACCGTGCTGTTTCCGACCTCCGCGACCTAAAGGCATACCCAGGGTTGCGGCGGCGGTGTTCCGCGATGCGTCGCGAGACCGAGGGTGTGGAGGGAAACGTCCATGCCTCCCGTGCTTGGAAAGGAAACGATAAGCCGCGCTGTGACTATCCTCGCGTGGTTTTCTACTCCTTTTCCCGCACATTCGAAAACAGATTGGCTGTTGACGAACCGCAGACCCCTCGACTCGGACCGGAGTCCTCGCTCGGGATGACGGCTGCATGGGTCTGCTAAGAGCTAATGGCCAAAAGCTAAGAGCCAAAGGCGAAAAGCGAAAAGCGTGCTTCTTCACGACAAATTCGGACGGCGCATCAGCGACCTGCGGATATCCATCACCGACCGCTGCAACTACAAGTGCGTCTACTGCCGCTCGGGCAACAACGGCGCGCAATTTGCCGAGATGCCGATCGCCGATTACCTGCGCATGGCGCGAATCTTTGTGGGGTTGGGGATCACCAAGGTACGCCTCACCGGCGGCGAGCCCCTGCTGCGGAAAGGCATCATGGAGATGGTGAGCGAGCTGGGCCGCATGCCCACCGTCGAGGGCGATCCGCTCGACATCGCCATTACCACGAACGGGCATCTGCTAGCCGAGATGGCCCAGCCGCTGGCCGATGCTGGGCTGAAGCGCGTCACTGTGTCCATGGACGCGGTGGATGCGGACGAGTTCGCGCGCATCACGCGCGTGCCCAATGGCTACGATCGCGTACTGGCCGGAATCCGCGCCGCGCAGAGCGCCGGGCTCAGTCCGGTGAAGATCAATTGCGTGCTGCTGCGCGGCTTCAATGACGACCAGATCACTGCCTTCGGGCGCTTCGCGCGCGAGGAAGGCGTGGTCGTCCGCTTCATCGAATTCATGCCGCTAGAGGAGGACCGCGTCTGGTCGCCGGAGATTGTCATCACGCTCGACGAGATCGTGCGCCGCATGGCCGAGTTCATGCCGCTGCGAGAAGTCGAGCACGTGCGCAGCGAGACCGCGCGCCGCTATGTTTTTGAGGACGGCGTCGGCGAGATCGGTATCATCGCGCCGGTGTCGCATCCCTTCTGCGGACATTGCAGCCGGGTGCGCGTTACCTCCGACGGCAAGATTCGCACTTGCCTGTTCTCGGTCCGGGAGCACGATCTGGCCGGGTTGATGGCAAATGTCGCGAGCGATGAAGAGATGATCGACTTCATCCTTCGCGCGGTAGATCAGAAGGAAGAGCGCCACCACATCGGCGAACCGGGATTTGTGCCCGCATCAAGGACGATGGTGCACATTGGGGGGTAAAGAGCAGCTGGCCACGAGCTACTAGCAGAGGCAGCAGAAATTCATGCCCATCGACGGCCTCGCTGCTAGAGCAATTCCGGAGTTGACGTATCCAGCAGGCTCGGGTAGAGCGGGCCTTAAGGCCCGCGTTTGCGAGCGTTTCCTTATTCTGCTTCCGCCCCCTGAGGTCTGTGACCTCAGCGGCGGAAGCATTTTTCTTAGTTGCTGGCGCACGCAGGCCTGAAGGCCTGCTCTACCCGGACAAACCAACATCGGGAACTGCTCTGGTCGCCAGTTGCTTTTACTCACCCAACGCGCCACAATAGTTTTGTTCAATGCAGCCAGCGTCCGTGCCGGGTGAGGCGTGGTTCTCGATTTTGTAACGCACGCGCTGTGCAGGTCATCGAATGAAGTGAGTAGTAAAGAAGCGTCAACTTGCAGCTTCAACATCCCCGTAGGTCGGGCGTCAGAAGCGTAGTGGATCTACTGGAGCAGCGAGTCAGCTTTCAACATCCCCGTTCCAGGATGCGGCCAGTGCAGTCAATGCACCCGCGTGGCTGGGACTGAAGGCAGCGGCAATAAAGATGGCTACAGCACCGGTTATAGAAGCGGCATCGTGCTCTCTTGAACGTTATCTCGTACTCCCTGACCGCACCATGGATAGCCGCATTGCGGCTGCCAAGGCGGCTTTGGGCCGCGAGTGCGTCATCCTGGGACATCACTATCAACGCGACGAGGTGGTGAAGTTCGCCGATTATCGCGGCGATTCCTACCGCCTATCGCAGAAGGCGGCCCAGGCCAAAGGCCAGTACATCGTCTTCTGCGGCGTGCACTTCATGGCGGAGAGCGCCGATATTCTGGCGCGGCCGGGGCAGGCGGTCTTGTTGCCGGACCTCAATGCCGGCTGCTCCATGGCCGACATGGCCGACATCACGCAGGTGGAAGACGCCTGGGAGCAGTTCGTAAAGCTCGGACTCACCGACGAGGAAGGCAACGGCATCACTCCAATCACCTACATGAACGCGACCGCGGCAATCAAGGCGTTTTGCGGCGAACGAGGGGGGCTGGTCTGCACCTCAACCAACGCCAACGGCGCGTTTAGCTGGGCGTTCGGTCGGAACGAGAAGATTTTCTTCCTGCCTGACCAGCACCTGGGCCGCAACACAGGATACGTGCGTGGCATTCCGCTGGACGAAATGGTGGTGTGGGACCCGTACATGCTGCAAGGCGGGCAAACGGTGGAGCGCCTGCGCAAGGCGAAAGTGATTTTGTGGAAAGGACACTGTTCCGTGCACCAGCGCTTCCTCCCGGAGCACGTGGACAAGGTCCGCACAAGCTATCCCGGCATCCAGGTCGTTGTGCATCCCGAGTGCCGCTGGGAGGTCTGCCGGAAGTCCGACGCCATCGGCTCGACCGACTTCATCATCAACCTCGTCGAGAAGGCGCCCGCTGGGACCGCGTTCGCCATCGGCACCGAGATTCACCTGGTGAACCGACTGGCGAAGGAGAACCTAGATAAGTACGTCATCACCCTCGACGATTCCGGGTGCTTGTGTACTACCATGTTCCGCATATCGCCGCAGCACCTGTGCTGGGCGATGGAGAACCTGGTGGAAGGTAAAATCGTTAACCAGATCAAAGTTGAAGACAACGTAAAGAGGTGGGCACGGGTGGCTCTTGATAGGATGTTAGAGATCCAATGATTGTACGCAAACGTCCTCGGGAAAAGTATTTACGGCGAATCCCCCGGTTTTGGTCGGACCTGCGTGAATACCGCCGCCGCATTCGTAACCGCCGCAAGGCGCAAGCCGAGCTGGAAAGTAGTGATATGGCACGCACATTCACAGTGTCCGAAGCCCAGACGCTATTGCCTGTTCTGGAGTCGCTGTTGCGCTCCGCCATGCAGGCCAAGGCGCTGATCGAAGAAGTTGACGGCGAGATGCAATCGCTGGCCAACCGCATTTTCATCAACGGTGGCACGCTGGTTAACATCGTGTCCGTCGCGCGGCGCAAAGCCGAGCGCGACAAGGCCGAGCAACGCGCCAAGGACGCCGTCGCCGAAATTGACGCCACCGGTGTGCAGGTGAAGGACCTCGATATCGGATTGCTGGATTTTCCCTGCGTGGTGGGCGAGGACGTCATTCTGCTGTGCTGGAAGCTGGGCGAGGACAAGATCACGCACTGGCACAGCCAGGAAGAAGGCTTTGCCGGACGCAAGCCCATCGACGAGCGCATTCTGCGTGGCCAAAAGAAGAGCAACTGACGTTTCACCATGATTCAGCTCTCTTCTGCGGGCAAACGCTTCGGCCCCAAACTTCTCTTCGATAATCTTGACTGGCTCATCACACCCCACGACCGTGTCGGCCTGGTTGGCGCCAACGGCACCGGCAAGTCAACTCTGCTGAAGATCCTGGGCGGTATGGAGTCGCTCGACTACGGCGGCATGACCGCGGCCAAGAACACTACCTTCGGCTATCTGCCGCAAGACGGACTGCAGCTCTCCGGCCGCACTGTTTTCGATGAGTGCATGTCGGTCTTCAGTGACCTTCGCGCGCTCGAGCACGAGATGGAAGACCTCGCCCACAAGATCGGTGAGCTCGACCACACCTCCGGCGAATACGCGCAGGTGGCCGACCGCTATCAACGCATCTCAGGCGAATTTCACATGAACGACGGCTATGCCCTCGATTCGCGGGTCGGCACCGTCCTCGACGGCCTCGGCTTTCGTAAGGAAGACTGGACTCGCTACACCGAGGAGTTTTCCGGAGGCTGGCAAATGCGTATCGCGCTGGCCAAGTTGCTGCTGGCGAAGCCGAATCTTCTGTTGCTCGACGAGCCTACCAACCATCTCGATCTCGAAACTCGCAACTGGCTCGAGCAGTACCTGCTGCAATACCCGTACGCGTATCTGGTCATCTCGCACGACCGCTACTTCCTCGACGTGACCGTCGATCGCATCGTCGAGATTTGGAACAAGCGCCTCCAGTTTTACAGCGGCAACTACGAGAAGTACCTGCAGCAAAAGCAGGAGCGGCGGGACTCACTGGTCGCTGCCTACAAGAACCAGCGCGAACGCATCGAGCAGCTCGAAGCTTTCATCAACCGCTTTCGCTACCAGGCCACGAAGGCCAAGCAGGTGCAGAGCCGCATCAAAGAGCTTGAAAAAGTCGAGCGCATCGAGATCCCGCCGGAAGAGAAGACCATCCACTTCACGTTCCCGCAGCCCAAGCCCAGCGGGCGATTGGTGGTGGAGTGCTCGGGTGTTGCGAAGAGCTACGGCGAGAAAGAGGTCTTTCGCGACGTGAGCTTTACCATTCAGCGCGGAGACCGCATCGCTCTGGTTGGCATCAATGGCGCGGGCAAGTCAACTCTGATCAAGTTGCTGACCGGCACCGAGCCGCTGACTGCGGGAACGATGCGCTTGGGCCACAACGTCGAACCGGACTATTTCGCGCAGGACCAGTATAAGGAACTCGACCCGGAGCGGCGCATGCTCGACGATCTCACCGATATTGCTCCTCAGAAGACCATGACCGAGCTGCGTGGTTTGCTCGGTTCCTTCCTCTTCTCGGAGGATGATGTTTTCAAGCCTATCGGTGTGCTCTCCGGCGGCGAGCGCAATCGTTACGCGCTGGCGCGAATGTTGCTGCATCCCTCAAATTTCCTGCTGCTGGACGAACCGACCAACCACCTCGACATGCGAGCCAAAGACGTGCTCCTCGAGTCGCTGGAGAAATACAACGGCACCGTAGTCTTCGTCTCGCATGATCGCTACTTCATCGACAAACTGGCAATGCGAGTCTTCGAGATCGGTGGCGGGCGGGTTGAGGTCTTCCCTGGAAACTACGAAGACTACGTGTGGCGCAAACAGCGCGAGACTTCCGGCGGGGATGCGCCCGAATCCGCCGACGGAAATGGCCCGGGCAACTGGGCTCCTACATTATCGGATGTCCCGGGATATGCGGAGCAGAAGGCGCAATCTAAAAAGCGCGTCAATCCTATCAAGCTGAAACAGATTCGAGAGCGCCATCATCAGGTCGAAGAAGACATCGCACGGCTGGAAGACGGAATTGCGGAGTGCGAACGTGAGTTGCAGTCATTCGTTAGCGCGGCGGAGACAGCCCGCTGGACTGAATTACTGGCCAAGCGCCGTAGCGAACTCCAGCCGCTGATGGCCGAGTGGGAAGATCTGTCGCAAACGTTGGAGACCACTTAGGACATCGCTTTGTGTCAGGGCCCGACTTTAGTCGGGTCGATCAGACTCCACAAGAGATCGGGGCTTTAGCCCCTGCAGCGCAACCAGCAGGGCTAAAGCCCGAGTTTATTGTTGTCGCAGTTGCGGCACGGCTGAAGCCGTGCCCTGACACAAACCGATCTGTCTTTCGGCCGCCCGTAAGCTAGATTCCGATCCATCCGGCGCGAATGGCCAACAGGCTGGCCACCGCAACCACAATCCACAGCAGTACGCCCTGGAGCAACGGCCGAGGCCCGACCTTGCGCAATGCCGCCGGCGAAAGGCTTGCCCCGATCAGGTACAGCGTGATAATCAGCATCAGCTTTCCAGCGTTGCTCAGGAAGTGATATGCGACGGAACCGGGGAAGAAGTAGGTGTTCGCCACCGCCGCCAGACAGAAGAACAGGATGAACCACGGCCATTGAATGCGAGTCTTGCTGCC
This sequence comes from Candidatus Korobacteraceae bacterium, assembly GCA_052147365.1. Lineage (GTDB taxonomy): Bacteria > Acidobacteriota > Terriglobia > Terriglobales > Acidobacteriaceae > Bog-257. The sequence goes on from JBKQKT010000344.1 coordinate 9,515, forward strand.
TTTGACCGCAGCCGTGGCAACTGACAAAGGCACAATCCACAGGGCGCGCGCCAGCTTCACCGTCGTTCCTACGGCCAGCGCCACGGCGCCGTATTTGGCCGACGCTCCCACCACCGAGCTGGTGTCGTGGATGGCCAGGGCCGCCCACAATCCGAACTGGTTTTGGGAGAGTTGCAGCAGCCGGCCGATGGTTGGAAAGGTCAGCAGCGCGACAGAGTTGAGCAGGAAAATCGTGCCCAATGAAACCGACATCTCGTCTGCAGTGGCGCCGACGATGGGGCCTACCGCCGCGATCGCACTGCCGCCACAAATCGCTGTACCGGTGGAGATGAGGAACGCCGGCCGCGGCTGCACTGACAGCAGATTCCCCAGCAGCAGTCCGGTGAACATGGCAAAAGCGATGCCCAGTGCGGTGTAGAGAAAGCCGCTCCGCCCGGCGCGCACCACCTCCTGTAAATTCATCCCGAAGCCCAGGCCCACGACGGCCGACTGCAGCAAGACCTTGGAAAGTGTGCGCGACTCGTCTCTGTAGGGATGAACGGAAATTGCGCCAAAGATGAGACCGGCAAGCAGCGCCAGAGGCGGCGACGCCCATGGCGTCAGGCAGAAGAAGAGCCCCAAGGCAAACAGAAGTTTGGCATTCATGAGCCGGAAGACGAAAAGTTCTATTGTACGGGTCTCCGGGTTACACGGCCGAAACCCTACCTGGGCAAACTAAAACGGGCCCGTTGCCAAGGAGCGGTGACATTCTTCCTTGGCCTCGAGCCCATCTCGATCCTGAAGCGGATCGGAGGTGATAGTTTATTGTTGCGCCGCCCTGTGGAAATGTCAAGAAAAAAGCACGGAATTCAGGCCCGACAGATTGAAACTTAGTGCCGGCAACGGATTCCGGAAGTGGCATTGTTATGTGGAGCTTGCAGTTATACCCGTCATCGTTGCACTGTGGGTGCTAGGATCATCAGTGCCTACGGGGCACACGTTGCCGCAAGAGATGGCGGCGCTGAAGAGACGACAGGGGCTCCATTTGCCCTATACCAAAGAAGACATCAAGATAATCTACCGGATTTGGACAACCTAGCGTGTTGAACGCGTGACCCCTCACGCCGATGCGCTCACCCAGCATTTTGAAGCTCTCGAAGGCATCCCGCCGTAATACCAGATCATGAAGATGCTGTAAGCCTGCCCCCACCCTGAATCGACGCCGGCATTCCACGAATCTAATTCCGGCTTAGGTGAACCCATGGGAGGAAAGAACATGGCAAATCTGAAGGAGGAAAGCCGTGACGCGAGAGTCGCTAGAGTCGACATGAAGCTCGAGATCGTCGTCATCCCCGTCTCCGATGTCGACCGCGCGAAGGAGTTCTACGGGAGGCTGGGGTGGCGACTCGATGCCGACTTCGCCGCCGGCGACGACTTCCGCGTGATCCAGTTCACGCCGCCAGGCTCTGGCTGCTCGGTCATCTTCGGTAAGAACGTCACCGCGGCGGCACTTGGCTCCGCCCAGGGCCTGTACCTCATCGTCTCCGGCTCCGAGGCCGCCCGCAACGAGCTGCTCGGTTGCGGCGTCGAAATCAGTGAGGTGTTCCACTCCGACGGCGTGTACACAGGCACCGACGAGCCCTACCTGTTTGGGCGGCAGCGGGTCAGCGGTCCGGATCCCGAGCATCGCAGCTACCGCTCGTTCGCCTCGTTTAGCGACCCCGACGGCAACGGCTGGTTGCTGCAGGAGATCACGACCCGGCTTCCTGGTCGCATCGACCCTGCTGCGACCTCGTTCGGCTCCGCAAGCGACCTGGCGAGCGCGCTTCAGCGCGCGGAGGCCGCCCACGGGCAGCATGAGAAGCGCACCGGCAAGCGAGATGAGAACTGGCCCGACTGGTACGCCGAATATATGCTGGCGGAGCAGGCTGGGACGGAACTGCCGACGTGAACGACTCGAGGTGATTGTCATCGGCCGGGGCAGCCGGTACCCAGCCACGCAAAGAGTTGCGCGTTCAGCTTAAAGCTCCGGCGCGGCCCCCCGATTCCATAACCGGGCGACCCGCGCCGGGGCCGTAGCGCGGAAACGTGATTGTTTGCCCCTAAACTTCTCGCGGTCGTCGATTACTTACGGCATGGCGATTTCACGACACCTATATGCCGGCCTCAATTCACGATAACCTCCGAGCCGCCGACCATTCGGGAGTTGGAAACCTCAGCTCACACGAAGCCCTGTTATCGCGAGGCGAGAGAGTCAACTTCCGGATTGCACTTCATTCGACCGGGATCGTCGGCAAAGTGCACAAAGGCACGGCACCCGGGGATGTGGCCGAAACATGACATTAGTTCGACATCTTCATGACAAACCACGCTCTGAGCACCACTACCGTGAACTACAGAGTCGGGCCAATAAGGTCCCCAGAAAAAAAAGGAGCGTAGTTATGAAGAACTTGGAAGATGTCATCAAGCAGCGCGTAAATCGCCGGTCCTTCTTGAAAAAAGGGGCGATTACCGCAGGGGCGATGACGGCCGGCGCCGGGCTGTTGAGCCACGGCTTGGCCGCCTTCGGTCAAGAACCCAATGCAGTCAGCGAGCCAACCAACGGAGACATTGCAATCCTCAGATTCCTGGCTGCGGCCGAGCTAATCGAGAGCGACCTTTGGCAGCAATATGCGGAGCTCGGCGGGGTTACGCAGGGAACGCAAAACAACTACCAGCTTGCCTTGCAGTATCTGGATGGTGATGGCTCGCAGTACATCAGCAGCAATACTCTGGATGAGGTGAGCCACGCGGCTTTCCTGAATGCCTACCTGGAATCGAAGGGCGCCGATCCCGTCAACCTCGACAAATTCCGCACTTTGCAGGGCAGCAAGGCCGGACCGAAAGCCAGTTTTGGGCGACTCACCAACCTCATGCATCTCAATGTGGACACCAGTTGGTACATTCGTTACCGCAGCGCCACCAATCCCGACTTTGGCACTACTTACCCACAAGCGATTCCCATCAACAATCGACCGGCCATCCCCAGAGACAACAATGACTTTAACGATCCGAACCACATACAGGCGATAGCCGATACCGCGGCTTTTCACTTCGGGATGATCGAGCAAGGCGGCTCGAGCCTTTATGCGGCTTTGAGTCAAAAAGTCACCAGCCTCGAGGTTCTCAAGATCACTCTTAGTATCGGCGGGGACGAGATCGCCCACTTCCTGGAATGGGTGGATTTTGCCGGCAACGCAGTTCAGGGTCCCCCATTCTCTTTTGCAGGCTCGCAGGTGCCGGTGACCGACGATGGCTTGACGTTCCCTGACTTCAACCAGTTGGGTCCGCTTTTCCAGACCAACCTGATCTTCCCGGTGCCGTGCGAGTTCATCAGCCCAAGTCTGCCGAAATGCGCGGTGATTCGCCCTACCAGTGATAGCTTCGGCGGTGCCGTGGCGGCGGTGAAAGGTCTGACGGCCGACGGGCTTTTCATGGGCCAGTCAACTGAGTTTCTTGGCGTTCTCAATCAACTGGCAATCGCAGCCGATCAAGCCAGCCGCCAATTATGAGCATCTTGGCGGCAGCCAGCGGCGAGGTAAGTGCTACGCCGGGCGGATGGGTCGATGCTTCCACACGAAGGGCAGGGTCATGGAGAGAGAACGTCGTTCAATGTTCTCTAGTGACTTCCAGGGTCCTGTCCTCCATTTTTTTGTCACTTCGTCCTCAAGGAGGGTCGTCATGATCGAAGGTTTGTTTCAGCCGATGCACTTGGTGGTAATTCTCTTTATTGCCTTGATGGTCTTCGGCCCAAAGAAGCTGCCCGAGTTAGGTAAGGGTCTGGGTGACGGTATCAGGAGCTTTAAGGACTCCATGCGTGAGAGACAGGAAATCGTCGCCAAGGCAGACAAAGTCACGATGTCGGGGCCCGGCGAAACCGAAGCGGTGCCGGAACACCACTGCTAGCACGGACGTGGCGCGGTCGAAGCTCCAGGGACTTGGGGCTTTGTGTCCCAGAGAGAGACACCCTCAGGCCGTCGAAACCGGTCTCTCCGTGCGGGTCATTGCCGGAGGGAAGCCCGCGCCGGGTGCCCCGGGTCTCGCGGTGTCCGAGACCCGGGACTTGATTCCGATCAACCATCACCCTGTGCCCTTCATCACAGCACGAACCCAGTTCCCGTTTCTATTGTGGTGCCATGCCCATCGTAAGCTGGTGAGGCGTGTTCTGGTGGAAGTATCGGAGCAACGGAAGTGGAGCAGCTTCCCGTGCATGCACCTACCAGGAGAGCGGATCGGTCATCGTGAACGAATGGAGCGTGCTGAAGCTCAAATTTGTCCAACCGATAGCTTTCCCACACTGATGCTTCGTCCGGGTCTCGAACCCCGCGAGACCCGGGGCACCCGGCGGTTGTCGATTGCTTATGAGATGGGGGTTTCTCGACAGGATCCGGCGGGTATTTGCCCAAGGGCACATTGAAGGACGCCAGCCCGGTAGAGGTTTGAGCGGCATGGACAAGTAGAGGAACGTGAGCTACGGAGACCGCCTCGCTGGTCAGTACGAAGAATTGTTCAGATTTCTCCGGAGCAGACACAGGCGACAGCGGGGGCCTACTTGCAATCACAGCGGTCCATGTCTTCCCCTTGCTGTTAGGTGCTTCCTGCGATCCGGATCTGGCGCTGATGACTCGCTACTGTTTTCTTTTAGCCATTTCCGCTTCGTATGCCGCCTGAAGCTTTTGCATTGCAAAAATACGCGTAGATTTCGTCGGGTGCCGGGCCTTTTTGGGGGCGGTTGACTTCCGAAGATGTGTTTCGCGAAGTTCAGACATAAATTCTGCCCTCAGTTTCGGTCCTCCTTCTTCCAGGACCTGAGCGAGACCCCTTAGCCTGGAGGCCGGCAAACACTTGTGCCCCCATGCAACCATCTCCATTAGAAGAGGGAGCAATTCGATGCCTCTTTCGGTGAGACTGTAAATGGCTTTCTGTTTATGGCTGGCGTCCTGAGACTTGACGATGATCCCGTGCTGGACAAGCCTTTGAAGACGATCGGCCAGAATATTCGAAGCAATCCCTTCCACAGACTTGGTCAGGAGCTCGCGAAAATGCCTTCGGTTCATGAAAATGATGTCGCGGATGACGAGCAGACTCCACTGGTCGCCAAATATCTCGACCGTCAGGTTGATAACGCACTCTGACCTGTGATCCTTGCGCACTCTGCCTTCACTCCGGTTGGGCGTTGCCTGCCCAAATAATTGTACAACTGGTTGCATATGATAACTAGTTGTGTTGCGGGTGTAGGGGCGTAGTTTCCGCCGACGCCTTCCATTTCAGAGGCCGTCGCAGCCACGGTCCGGAGGCCGTTAGCATTTTCGTCAGTCCCTAATTCCTGGGAGCGCAACTAGTTGTTACATACAACCGGTTGCACAATACCAGCACAATCCCTTTTTTCATAGAATCGTGGCTGCTAAAGTCCGGTTTCTTGTAGATGTGCGCCGGCTTTCCGCAATCGAGTCTGCGAACGAATGTGATTTCACCTAACGCTTTCGTGGAATCGCACCACCCCGCGAGTAGTCCATCTCCGATTTCATTCGTGCCGTAACGAAAGCTGAGATCAGGCGGCCGACAGCCGAAGTTGGTGGCAGCCCGCATGCCTTCGTACACGCCATGCACTGAACACCGCAGGCTTCTGCTCTGAATTGCACCTTAACTGTTGGACTACGCCAAGCAGGCGAGCCCCTGCTGCCAAG
>JBKQKT010000345.1:0-2766 GCA_052147365.1 Candidatus Korobacteraceae bacterium
TTGTGCGGGTGTGCCGAACACTACAATCGGCCTCAGGTTGTTGTCTTCGCGACGAAGATGCTGTCGCAAAAACTCTCAGTGGACCCATTGCTTCTTCTCAACCGCTGAGACAAACTCATCGAGCGGCATGGCCAGACGCTCGACGTTGTACTGGTCCAGGAAGCGCGCCTCATTGCGCGTTGGTTCCTCTGGCAGCACAGCCCAGTGCTTCTCGGACGATCGCTTCATGATCTGGCGCGCAAACATCCGCTCCATCTGTGTCGAGAACCGGCAACCGAGAAAGAGAAAGCTCCTGTCGCGGCGCAGATGCTGCACCCGCTCCGGGATAGGCGTCTGAATATCGATCTCGGTGAGAACTTCGACAAAGTCGGAGTCCGAGACCAGATAGTTCCGTGCCGGCCAGACCGAGCCGAAGGGCTGATAAAGCATCGTCTTCCAGTCGTTCGGCTTGCCGGTCGCTTCCTGTTCCGCGCGCGAACCATCGGCGTGAAAGTAATGCACCCAGTTTCCATAGTGTTCCGCCTGGCTGACGCCCTGAACCATGCCCCACGAGGAATGCGCGCGGAGCGCCTTTTGAGGAAGGTCGTCATACCATGCGTGGACGATCAGCGGCATTGCAGGCATGGTGGCGAGCATGCGATGCAAAGCAGTTGGTTCGGCTTCGCCGCAAAAGGCCTCGGTCATGGAATTGCACACCGTCCTGCGGTGCTTGAAATTCTCGATGAACTGAGCAGCCGCCGTCAGGTTGGTCCGTATCTTGTGCGGAACGCTGGTCTTCGCGGTTAGACAGATTGCAAGCGCTCCATGTGAACCTGGCAGCGCCTTTTCGGACCCCGAAAGCGACAGTACGCCCGGCCCCAGGTACGGAATGACGTGTCCCCCTTGCAGTCTGGCTGCAATCGATTCCATCGTTGGCTGATTCATGCTTGGTTCCCCTTCCTTCGAACTTGTTTGCGGCAAAGCGAAAAGCGCCGTAACAGCAGCCGGCATCGCCAGTCCGATGCGCTACGCCGCAGCGTAGCCGCGAACTCCCTTGTACGCGGCGCCGGCTATGCTCTCAAGATCAAACCGGTTTGCCGCCGAGCGCCACGGCATCAGCTCCCATTCCAGGCATCCAACAATCTGGTCGAACGCGAACTCGACCAGATAGACAGTCGCGCCGGTATCCTCATTGCGCGCCACTCCAACGACATCGCCGGCCTCGCCCCGCTTCACCAGCAGTGCGTTAGGCATTTGTTCGGAGTAGGTGCCGTCGTTGAACAGATTCTGGGCGGCACGGACCCGCTGGCCAGGTCGAAAGCTAAGATCGTCCGTCTTCATCATGCTTTTCCTCCAGTTGGATATCCCTGTAATCGGCGAAAAGCTGGAACTTTACCGTGCCGTCCCTCGGGCGCCTGGCGACGGCTGTTCAAACCTCTGTTCGATCGCGCCTCCATTGAAGCGGGCTGGTCTCGATCAGCGTGCGGTCGGCGCCGGATTGGGCCTTTGTCTCGGCAATCCTCTGCTCAACCAACTCCCGAACAATGGCATCTTCATCGCCGCGCATAGCTTCGAGCGCGCTCACCGGAACGCGCCCTGCTGCTTCGTAGCGGACGCGAAACTCGGGATGGAAACGCAAAGGCAAGAGCTGGGTGACGGAAAGCCGCTCGGCTGCTGCAAGACACACCGAGGCATCAGGGTCGCGGACGAGTTCTGAAAGGCTCTCGACCGGGATTCGCTTTGCCACCTCGGCGCGAACGGCCGGATCGGGATCGTCGATCATCTGCATGAGGTGCTGCACGGCGATGCGGCGCGCTACAACCTGGCGCACGTAATAGTCGGGATCGGACATCATGGGCAGCAGGTCATCGCCTTCCAGATGGGCGGCAACGCGAATGCGCACCTCGCGATGCGGATCGTTGCGAAGACGCAGCCGGAATCGGTTGGGGAGACGGAAGGCCGCAGCCCATCGAACCGTCTCATCCACGTCGTCAAGCAGCGCTGTCAGGTGAAATACATCTGCATACTTGGCGGCGGCGAAGCGCACTTCAAAGTAGGGGTGGGAGAGGAACTCGTTGGCGAGTCCGGGATTGAGCTCGAAGAACTTCTCGATCCTCGATGGCGAACTATCCTGAACGCATACGTGATCGCGAAAACACTTGTTCTCGCTCAGCAACTGGTTGAAGACACAGCGCTCGCAACAAAGCTCGTGGCCCTGCCAGTCGCGAGTTTCGTTGTGGACTTGCGTCATCGAGGGTCTCCCTTGTTTCCCTTGAAAACCTGCGTGGCCTGATTGCCGCGGCCTGGAAGCCTAAGCAGCCTGATATCTGGGCACATCCGGATTGATGACACCACACGTTTTGGGACTCGGGCACGCCGCCACGCACTGTGGCACATCGAAGAAGCCGATGCACTCCGTGCATTCTTCGGGGTCGATGACAAACTCGAAGTTGCTCTCTGAGATGGCCTTGTTTGGACACTGCTCACGCATGCAAAGCAGCCAGCGCAGGAAGACTCCTTGATCATGTATGCCATCGTGACTTCTCTCCTCGAACGTCCTCTCCGGCTGCCGCCCTTTGAGGTCGCCGGATCGAACCGATCCTTCCCTTGGCTGCCCGATTGCCATGGAGCGCCTTGCCGCGGATCGCACGCAGGGACTTGAGCTATCCAAGGCAACTTCGCTGCCAAACTGGAAATGATTGAAAAGTAAGGAAGGAGATCGCACTGCGCCCTTGTCGCAATTGCAACAGGGCGATCCGTCAGGGTCGGTTTTGTCTTGAATCCGCC
>JBKQKT010000346.1:0-4265 GCA_052147365.1 Candidatus Korobacteraceae bacterium
CGGGCAAGCAGATCCAGCGCCAGCTCTCGCGAGCACGCCTGCGAGCGCGTAATGATCCTTGCCAGTGCCATATCTGTTGCCGCGGCACTTATCTTGCCACGGTTGAGGGGAGTCCACTAAACCGCAATTTCCTTTTTGACCCGAAGAAACGGCTAGAATTGTCTCCTCAATTCCTTTCCGCGTCAATGTGAAAGGATTTTCATCAGCAGCGATAGTATCTCTTTCGTGGATTGTTGTCGAAAAATCTCAATTACACTCATCTTCCCGGCGACGGAGCACTTGAGTGTAAACGCTGGTTAGGTAAACTATCCTGCCGCAGCCAGCGATGAGGCAGCTGCGTGGCCGCCGCAGTCCTTCCTCGGCTAGCTTTCCTGGCTACTCGGGTTTCCGCAGTGCTTGGCCAGACACCTTTCCGCAAGTCACTGCCCCTTGTGGCTCTAAACACGCCTGTCTGTGACCCGGCGCACAGCGGCCTGTCTGCACTCCGGTGTAACTGAGAGGCTGCACTTCTTATGAATGCCTTCAAGGATGCAGGACACCTCTTTCGGCTGGCCGCGGTTTTCGTTATCGGCATCCTCGCGTTTTTGGGGATACGGGCCGTTCTCGTGCCGAAGAGCTTTGGGCAGTATGGACACTACCGCGGAGATGCCTTAGCCGAAATCGCCGCCCGCCCGGTGAGCTTCGCCGGCCACCAGGCTTGCGAAGATTGCCACACGGACGTCCTGGAAAAAAAGAAAAGCGGCCGTCATGCGCACGTCAACTGCGAGGCATGCCACGGAGCACAGGCGAAACATGCCGACGACCCCGGCTCCGTCCAACCCGCCAAACTCGATACGGCGGTGCTGTGCGTCCGCTGTCACGAGGCGAACATCGCCAAGCCGAAAGGATTCCCGCAAGTCGTTTCCGCTGACCACTCTAACGGAATGCCCTGCGACACCTGCCACCAGCCGCACAGTCCGGCCATCGACACCGGAGATACGACCGAACAGGCGGCCAAAGTGTCGACCGGAGCAACGACCGGAGGGAGGAAATGAGCGTCACTCGGCGTCACATGCTGCTTTTGTTGCCGGCGGCGGCCGTTGCCTGGAAATACGTCCTGGCCGGGACCCCGGAAGTGTCGCCCAATTACAGATTATCGGAGCACTGGTGGAGCATGTTGATCGATCTCCCCAAGTGCATCGGCTGCGGAAACTGCGTGCGGGCCTGTCAGACCGAGAACGATGTACCGGACGGATACTTCCGTACTTGGGTGGAACGCTATCACGTGACGGACTACGACATTGAAAATCCCCACGTGGACTCGCCCGACGGCGCCAAGGAGGGATTCCCGCCCAGCAAGGAAAAGGGTGGCAAGAACTTCTTTGTGCCCAAGCTGTGCAACCACTGTGCGGATTCACCCTGCACGCAGGTTTGCCCGGTGGGCGCGACGTTCATAAGCCCAGATGGGGTGGTTCTGGTCGATAAGAAATACTGCCTCGGGTGCCGGTATTGCGTGCAGGCGTGTCCCTACGGTTGTCGCTTCATCAATCCGAAAACCGAGACTGCCGAAAAATGCACGCTCTGCTATCACCGGATTACAAAAGGCCTGACCACCGCTTGCTGCGAAGCCTGCCCGACCGGCGCGCGCCAGTTGGCGGACTTGAAGAATCCCAACGACCCGATTCATGAATTTCTGAAGACCCATAGCGTGCAGGTCTTGAAACCGTATATGGCGACCCATGCCAAGGTCTATTACTACGGCTTGGATGGCTCGGTGCGATAGGTTCAGTGCAAAAACGTTCGGTGCGAGAAGGAGACGAGTGACGGTTTATGCCTGGCGTTGAAGGCTTCATGTATCCGAACGAAATCGAGCTCCAGTGGAGCGTGCTGATCGTGTTGTATCCCTTTCTCACTGGACTCGTGGCGGGCGCGTTCATTCTGGCTTCGCTGGAGCGTGTTTTCCAAGTAGAGGCGGTGAAACCCACGTACCGGTTGGCGCTGCTGACGGCTCTGTCCTTCCTGCTGATCGCGCCGCTGCCGCTGCAACTCCACCTCGGACATCCGGAACGCTCGTACGAGATGTACCTGACGCCGCACAAGACGTCTGCGATGGCCATGTTCGGGTTTGTGTACCTGTGGTATCTGATGGCCGTTCTGGTATTCGAAATCTGGCTGGACTACCGGCGTGACATCGTGGTGCTTTCGCAATCCACCACCGGATGGAAACGCCTTATCTACCGGCTGATGACCCTGGGCTCCAGCAACATCAGCGAACACGCACTTCACGTTGATGAACGAGTGGGCTGGGTCATTACCCTCATCGGCATCCCTTCGGCGTTCCTGCTGCACGGCTATGTCGGGTTTATCTTCGGCTCGGTCAAAGCGAACCCGTGGTGGTCGTCGCCGCTGATGCCGGTGGTGTTTATCTTCTCCGCCATGGTGTCAGGGATCGCCACTGTGTTGCTGCTTTACATGCTGGCGACGTGGCTTCGCAAACAGACGATCGACATGCGCTGCGTGGACACGATCGCGAGCTATCTGCTCTACACGTTCATTATCGATTTCAGCCTGGAAATGCTCGACCTGATTCACCGCATCTACGAGTCGGACGAAAGCTTCCGCAGCCTGGATTTCATGGTCCACACCAAGCTGTACATGTCGCATATCGTGATCCAGATATTGCTGGGCACGGTCACTCCCATCGCGCTTCTCTTCCTGACCCAGGTGTTGAGGCTCGGAGAAATGGCCCGCAAACGCATTTACGCGCTGGCCGGATGCCTGACTCTGATCGGCATTTTTGCCATGCGCTGGAACGTCGTGATCGGAGGGCAGCTGTTTTCCAAGAGTTTCCTGGGATACACGACGTACAAGATGAGCCTGATCACGCGCGAAGGACTTCTGGTGGCCATTGTGCTTACCATTTTGCCTTTGGGCATTCTGTGGGTGCTGGTGAAACTTTTGCCTCCTTGGCCGGAGAAAAAATCTGGAGTGCTCGCCGGCGCTGCGCCTGCACACTGAGTTTCGGGATTAGATCTTCGCGCGCAAGGTTGCGCGCGGTACGTTCGAACAGGTTTGTCGCCAAGTCTCATAGCGGGTGGAGATTGTGGAGATTACCAACGATCTCGACGTCGTAGCGCGGCTTACCGCACGCGTGGAGGACCTGGAACGCCGAATCTCTGTCCTCGAACATCCTTTTTCTGAAATGGCCACGGCCGTTCCCACCAAGCCAGCTACTCCCAAGGCTGCCAGTCCAGTTCCGCACCAGCCAAGCGCTGAAGCTCTTTCGCCGGCAGATGCTGGTGGTGTGTTTTCGGTGCTGGGCAAAGCCATGCTTGGAATCGCGGGTGCTTACGTACTTCGGGCGGTGGCGGAATCGGGCTCAGTTCCAAAGCTGGCAGTCGTTGTTCTGGCGCTTGCTTATGCCGGAATGTGGCTGCTATGGGCAGCGCGAGTTCCAGCGCAGGCGCATTTTGCGAGTACCGTCTATGCCACGACCGCGGTCTTAATCCTCGCTCCCATGCTTTGGGAGCTGACGCTGAAATTCGAGGTCCTACCAACGGCGGTTACTGCGGGCGTCCTCAGTGGGTTCGTAATTGCCGCCTACATTCTTGCCTGGAAGCGCGATCGGACATCGATTGTCTGGGTGGTCAACGGCGCCGCGATGCTCACTTCCCTCGCATTGCTGATCGCGACGCGCGATCTGGTACCGTTCACCTTGTCGCTTCTGCTCATGGCGCTGGCCAGCGAAGTGGCGGGTGCATGTCAACGCTGGCTCAGGCTCAGGCCGCTCGCCGCCGCCTCGGTCGATCTTGCAGTTTTGGTTCTGCTCTACATTTATTCGCGTCCGGAAGGTCCTCCCGCGGAGTACAAAAATGTCGGGACATCAGAGTTGCTTGCGCTCGTGTGCATTCCGTTTCTGATTTATGGAACGAGCGCCGCTTTCCGGACGATCCGGCTCCGCCAGAAAATCAAAATCTTCGAGATCGGCCAAGCTGTCATTGCATTCCTCCTGGCTGCATTTAGCGTGCTGCACTTCGGTGGGAACGCCGGTGCGCTGGCGTTAGGCATTTTCTGTTTGCTGTTCTCGGTCGCGTGTTACACGGCTGCTTATGCCTATTTCGACCGCTACCACGAGGATCTTAACTACCACGTTTATGCCACGTGGAGCGGCGCTCTTTTTCTCGCGGGCAGTTGGTTGCTACTTCCGACGATGCCGCTAGCTTTGTGCTTGAGCGTGGCCGCGATCGTGGCTACGCTTCTCGGCGTGCGAGCCTCACGCCTGACGC